>CAZZNC010000224.1:0-5093 GCA_964655405.1 uncultured Anaerolineaceae bacterium
ATTGGCGCGCGTGGGGGGCTGCGCGGCGCACCCGTCGGAGCGGAAGCGGTCGGGACGTTGCAAGGTGGGCAGCGCGCTATGGTGCGAATCTGCCGGATCGAAGTAGGTGGCGGCGTGGCGATGTTCCAAAATCGCGGCGATGCGGCGTTCGTGCCCCGGATGGAGCGGCGAGGGGAGCGCGTCGGTTGGAAAAAAGCCCACTTCCAGCGTTTCGGCGCCCGGGGAGGGCGTCAGTGCGTCGCAAGTGACTTCAAAAACCAGCAGCAGCAGATGAAAGCGCGCACGGCCCCCGCTCAAGCGGTTGTCGAAAATGCCCAGCAATTGTATTACGCGCCCACGCAAGCCCGCCTCTTCCCACAGCTCGTGCAGCGCGCTTTCGGCGGGCGTGCGCCCGATTTCGGACAACCCTCCGGGGAGCGCCCAAGCGGTGCTGTCCCCTCTGCGGATGAGCAGCAGCTCGTCATGCGGCGAAAAGACTGCCGCTTCCACCGCCACCAACGGCGAAGCGCGCATCCAGGGTTCGGCTAAGAAGGCCGCGCGCAATTCATCCTCCGGCGCGTCTTCTGCCAGCGCTGCAATGCGTGCGGCCAGTTCCATCGTGTGATAGGCGCGCTCGCGCTCGTAGAGATTGGTGGAAAAATGGCGTCCGATGGTTGCCATGCCGCGCAGCTCGTCGGCGATGATGTACAACGCCTGCCTGACCTCGTCCCATGTGCGCATAACGCCCTCCTCTGTATACGTAGCATTGTATACGGTCAGGCGCACCCCGAGCCATTTTGTCAGGCGGACGCAGGGTAAACACAAAAGGGGCACGATGTGTGCCCTGGGTGGTTTTCTGCGGAGCGGAGGGCTACTCGGCGTCGGGAATGTCGGTAGCCGCAGCGCTCGGCGTGTTGGCTGTGTCCGCTTGTTGGGCTTGCAGCGCTTCGAGCATGGCTTTGGCTTGGGTTTCCAATTCCTCGTCTGGACGGAAAGCCAACACCAGTACCAGATCGTCAATGGCTTTGTCTACTTCGCCCATGTCACGATAGGCCATGGCGCGGTTGAAGTGCGCGGCAGGCTGCACCGGATCGATATCCAACACCGACGTAAAATCGTCCACCGCCGCCGCCAAATTGCCCGTGCGCATATAGTAGGCCCCGCGATTGAAATATCCTGCGATCAGATTGGGGTTGATGTCCAATGCCCGGTCGAAGTCCGCTTTGGCTTTTTCAAAGGCAGCTTCGTCGCCGATGTGCATGAAAGCCTGTCCGCGATTGGTCAGCAGCGCGGGGTCGTCGGGAACCAACGCCAACCCCTGGTCGAAGGCGTCAATGGCGCTCAGGGGGCGGCCTGAGGCCAAATAGGCGTTGCCGAGCTGTGCCCAAGCCATCGCCATAGTGGGATTGGCCTCGGTTGCGGTTTCCAGGTGTGTCACCGCGTCGTCCACTTGCCCCAGTTCCAGATAGAGGCTGCCCAGGTAAAAGTGCGGCAACGCGGCTTCGTTCCCGCCTTGCGCCGCAGCAATGGCTACCTCAAAAGAGTTGATGGCCTCTTCCACGTCTCCGGACTGCGCAGCGGTGATGCCTGCGGTGGTGAAGTCGCGCACAGGGTCGGCGACGCTCTGGTCTGCCGACGGCTGGGCGGTGAGTTGCTGATGCACGCCGTCTTCCGGCCATGTGTTGGCGGGGCTGTCGTTCGATTGTTCGGAGCTGTCCGCAGGGGCGTCGCTGTGTGCTTGCCGGAGCAGCAGCGCGCCGGCAAGTCCCAATAACACCACACCCACGACCAGCGCACTTATGAAAATAGGGCGGGACTTCATCACGCGCGGCGCCTTTCCCGATGAAATGTGGATATTCAAAACACGACCTGCCTATAATGAACTAGTTGCATTGTACCAAAGTACATAGAACTTTCCAACCAGCGCGGACGCTCGGCGTGTGGAGCGGAGAGACCTGCGGCAGGTAGCCGCTGCTCGGTGTGCACGGTACAATGGCGGCCTGCTGGCTTGGGAAAATCTGCGAGGGAGCGCCGATGACCACTCGCCGTTGGTTGGCCCTGATCATCTTGCTGGCTGTGTTTGCGCGCATAGCCTTTCTGTTGCTGTTCGGCAACACGTTTTCGCTGCAAACCTCCGGCTACGACACTTACGCCGTAAACGTGATCGAGGGGCACGGCTATACACGCTTCGACGACCGCAGCGGAGATTCCGACTTGCCCCCGTTGTATCCCTTTTTCTTGGTGGGCATCTACAAGACTTTTGGGCGCGATCCGTTGTCGGTGGCCTGCGTGCAGATCGTGCTGGACATGGGCGTGCTGGGGCTGCTTTTCTGGCTGGGGCGGCGCGTTTCCGATCAGGATGTTGTTGGGCTGTTGGCAGCGGCTTTCTACGGCTTTTACCCCTATCTGCTCTACCAAAATTTAACCGTCAACGACACGGGGATTTTCATTTTCCTGCTGACTGCGGGCATCGTGGCGGCGTATCGCGCACGCGACACGCACGGATGGCGTTGGGCGGCGTTGCTGGGAGTGAGCTTGGGGTTGGCTGCGCTCACCAAAATGTGGGTATTGCTGATCTGGCCGCTGTTGGCGCTGTGGTGGATGCGCAAATTGGGCTGGCGACAGGCGGCGCGTTTGGCGCTGGTCGGCGGCGCGCTGACCGTAGCCGTGATCGCGCCCTGGGTGGTGCGCAACACACGCTTGCAAGGCGAGTTCGTCTTGCTCAGCACCAACGGCGGCAGCAATTTACACCAGGGCAACAATCCGTGTTCGGCGGACTATCTGGCGCGCGGTTGGGATGTGCAATGGATACGTCCAGATTGCATGGGGGCACCGCCCCCCGACTTCAGCGAGACCGAGGCCGACCGCTGGCACCGGCAAGCGGCGTTGGACTATCTGCGTGCCCATCCGTCAGATTGGCCGCGCTTGTTTGCGGTCAAATTTTGGGTGTTGTGGTCGCCCGCCATCATGCCTTACGGCTTGCCGCCCAACCCATACCTGATCGACGACGCGGTGTTGCAATTCTACGAGTCCCGCAGCTTCCAATTGGCGCGCGTGGCACATTTGCTTTACTTCACGCCGCTGCTGCTGTTCGGCTTGGCGGGATGGGTGCTCGCAGCACGGCGCCGGTTGGAAATCGCGCCGTTGCTGGCCGTTTTTGCCATACTCACGCTAACCTATTTGGTCTTTCATCCCTCCACGCGCTACCGCGCGCCTGCTGACCCGTTCGTTTTCGTACTGGCGGCGTATGCGTCGGTGCGCAGCTGGGGGCGGTGGCGTGCGCGGGGGGAGCGTTCCGCGTGAATGTGTTACATGTGCTGCCCTACTACGCGCCCGCATGGGCCTATGGTGGTGTAGTGCGCGCTGTCACCGCGCTGACGCGCGCACAAGTCGCTGCCGGTCATCGCGTCTTCGTGCTCACCACTGACACGCGCAGCCCTCGCGCGCGTTTGGACGCATTGCGCGAAACGCTGGACGGGGTGCAGGTGCTGCGCGTTCGCAACCGCAGCAACCGGCTGCGCGGCGCGCTGAATTTGTCCTCACCGCGCGGCATCGCTGCTGCCGCCGAACGCTTGATCCGTGCGGAAGGGATCTCCGTGGTGCATTGCCACGAACTGCGCACGGTGGAAAACGTGCTCGTGACGCCGGCTGTGCAGCGGCTGGGCGTGCCGATAGTCGTTTCTCCGCATGGCACGCTGTCGTACCATACCGGACGCGCGTTGGTCAAACAGCTTTGGGATCGTGTGCTGGGGGCGCGTTTGTTGCCGCGCTTCGACGCTGTGATTGCGCTGACCGCACACGAAGCCGAGGACGCACACTACCTTTGGCAATCGTGCCGCCAAGAGCTGGCCGAGAACGCCGTTTTTGTCGTGCCGAACGGGGTGCACCTGCCGGACTTTGCCGATTTGCCGCCCGCCGAGCCGTTCCGTGCACGTTGGAAGTTGGGGGCGGGGCCGATGGTACTTTTTTTGGGGCGTTTGCACGCGCGCAAAGGCGTTCAGTTGCTCATCCCCGCCTTTGCAGCGGCCACGCGCGATCTGCCGGAAGCACGGTTGCTCGTCGTGGGGCCGGATGAGGGAATGCGTGCGCGTTTGGAGGCGCTCGCGCGCGCCGAGGGTGTAGCCGAGCGTGTGGTTTTTACAGGGCTGCTGACGGGTGCGGACAAACTGGCGGCGTTGGCGGCGGCGGATGTGTTTGCACTGCCTGCCGTCGGAGAAGGGTTCTCGATGGCCGCGCTAGAAGCGTTGGCGTGCGGGCTGCCCGCTGTGTTGACGCCCGAGTGCTATTTCCCCGAAGTGGCGGAAGTCGGCGCGGGTGTGGTCGTGCCGCGTGAAGTCGGTGCGCTGAGCGAGGCGCTGCGTGTCCTGCTACGCGATCCGACGCGCCGGACGGTCATGCGCCGAGCGGCCCTGGCATTGGTCGCGGAGCGTTACACGTGGGAGCGTGTCGTAACGCAGTTGACGCAGGCTTACCGTCGCGTGGTTGACTGCGTGGAATGACCGGCGGGGCGCAGCGTGACGCTGTGAATTGTGCTCTCGCTGAATTCTGCGTAAAGCTATTGCCGGCTTATAAGTTTTGATCTACACTCTGGCCGCCGGAGATTATTTGTTCACCTGAAAGAGAGTTTGTGATGGCTAAAACTGTTTGCCCGCATTGCGGAAAAATTTTGCCAAACGCCGAAAAATTAGGCTGGCATCTCAGCCGCGAATGTCCGGCGCTGGTCACGCTTGCCACGACGGAAAAGAAGACCGACAAAGGCGCGCGTGCCCAACGTTAGCTTGGTTTTGAAGGTCAATATATCCATCAAAGACGGCGTGCAAGCGCCGTTTTTGCTTTTCCGAATTTGTCCGCCGCGCGCTCAAAACGTGTAGAGAGCGTGGGGCGGGCGCGTTGTACGGGCAAAACAGGCGTTGTACAATCAGAGAAACCGTCATAGAAGCAGGAGTTATAGTACCGTTCACAGTTCGATCTACTTGGGTGAAAGGGCTTTACGATGAGGATGTTACGGCGTTCCACATGGGGACGCTTGGGACTGTTATTGATTGTGGTGATGGTTGCGGTTTCTGCGTGCAGCTTGAGCAGTGGGGGCGGCGAGAAAGAGGCCGAAACGCCCA
>CAZZNC010000225.1:0-5088 GCA_964655405.1 uncultured Anaerolineaceae bacterium
TGTGCGGGGACGCGATGCAACGTCCCCGCACACGGCCTCATATGAAGTGCTCAGAAGACGTGATCGGTTTCCCCCCAGGCGGAAGGTTGAAATCGTATAGGCTGCGCCCTGTTACACTTTAGCGACGCTAAGGTGTGTGCCGATGGCGACGTGTGTCGTTGTAAGTGGAGATGCGTATCGTGCCTATTGAAACAGCCTGCGGGTCGCGGTAGTCGCGCGAGTCGCCTTCGTGGACGGGCAGACGTTTGCCGTCCTGCCACTGATAAACGGTAACGCGCACGTCGTATATGTTAATGCCCCATCCTTTGGGGATTGTGATCGAACGTTCGTCGAGATAGATCTCGCCGGGTTGCCAGGTGCTGGTGCGCTCTCCGCTCCAGTGGCCCAGCGGCCCGCTGTCATGCTGGGCCACTAGTTCGCCGGTGGGGCTGACGATGTACACACTAATCGAGTAGTCGGCTTCCGGCGGTGCATCCACGCTCCACCATGTGCGCACAGTTAGCACGTCCCCCGGGCGATAGACGCGCCCTGTGGAAATGTCACCACCGCGAAAATGGATCGACTCACCGAAGCGGAATCCCGGTGTGAGGGGCGGCCCTTCGTAAAGTGTGGCGATGAAATACCAGGGGCCCCAAAATTCACCAGTTTGCAAGCGCTCTTCTTCTACACTGTGGAGCACATCTTGGTCAATTTCGCCCTGACGCACCAAGTGCCAGACACGCGGGCCAGCTTGATAGCCGTCTTTGGCACGGGGAATCTTTCCTAGCGGAAAATAGACTTGCTCGTAGTACCACCAACTCAGATTGGTGGGGTCGTCCAACGATGGGTCAATGACCAGTGTGTCGCCTGCTTGGAAGTGTGTGTCAAAGTAGCGAATGAGGTCGCGCACGGGGTAGTCCCCGTTGCGGTACAGGGGCCGATAATCGAAAGGGTGCCAGGGCGCGAGCGCCATATAAACAAGGAGCGCTGTGCCGACCCACAACGCGCGACGGGGCAGTTGTGCCAATCCCAAACCAAGCACCATCAGCATGGCGGGCACAGTGAAAAGCAGATAGCGCGGCCCAAAAAGCCCGCTGCTATAGCGGGTGACGTAAGCGTAAACCGGCACGCCTACGCCCCAGAGTGTCAGGACGGATGCCGTTGCTGCAAAACGTCGATTGTGCCGCGATCCTCGTACCAAGCCGAATACTGCCAATCCCAAGATCGCCGCCCAAACGATATTTTGCCGTGCGCTGTATGCCTGGTAGAAGTTAAGCGGAGTGTCCACGACCACCATCCGCTCGATGTGGCGGCGTGCTTCAGAGGTGATCATGTAAATATCGTAGTATTGCGGCAATATCGGCGCGGCCAAGACAACGACTCCGCCCATGATCAGTGCCCAGCGCCACAGGCGACGCGGTGCGGTCAAAAAGAGGTGCGTACCCAAAAAGAGCGGTGCGGACAGCGCGCTGGTGACTTGCGCGTAAAACAAAAACGTGTGTGCCAGTCCGTAGGGTATGGCGCGCCGCCAGGTTGGTTTTTTCCACCAACGCGCATATGTCCACAGCACTAGCGGAAGCCCAAGCAGCATCAAACTGTAGCCGCGTGCTTCCAGGCGATAGTATGCGGCAAAGACATTTGTGGCATAAAGCAGACCGGCTAGCCAGCCTGCGCGTTCTGAGTGTAATGCACGCCCCGCGCGCACCATTAAAGCTACGCTGAGCAGCCCCAGGTAGACGCTGAGTGCTCGCACGACGAAGTCGTGAAAACTTATCAGGCCAATCCAGCCGTGCAACACGAAGTAATAACCCGGCGGCCAGAGCAAGTCAGGGTCAGTGGCGATTTGGTGCACCGAACCCATGCTGTGCATGATTGCCCACAGCTCATCGTACCAAAACGACCAGTTGTCCATGTGGGGGATGATGGCTATAGCGGCGGCCAACAGCACGCCCGTGCCGACCCAGACCGTGCGCACAGAGACGGCGGTGCGTTTTATTTCCACGGAGCCTCCTTGGGCCACACTTGCGTTTGTCACTTGACAGCGGCACGGAGTATACCAACGCTTTACAGAACATCACAACTACTTTTTGCCCTATTCCCCTATCCCGCATTCTCCTACAACCCCCTTACGCACAAAGTGCTTTTATTTTCAAGGGAACGCCGAAAATGTTTGGTCGGCAGCCGTTGCATGAGCGCTGCGCTGCTTGTGTTGCGTCGGGCGTATGATGCACATACACTAATATACTGTGGCTCAGATTTGAACGATTTGCGGGCAGAAAGGATATCCACGATGGCATCCAAGCTGTTTTGGGGCGGCAAGTTGCTTCGCGTTTTTGTGTTGCTGATTTTGTTGAGTGGGGGCGTTGCGACGGTGGAGGGGGGCTTTTCAACGCCACGCTACGCGGGGACGCATCTTTCGCCGGACGATTACGCTGTGATCACGCCGGACAATGCGGCGCAATTGACCGAACTGGCAGCGTTCGGATACGGGGAGCTTTACGGCGTGCAATGGTCTCCTGACGGGAAAATGTTGGCGGTGATGACCGACATCGGCGTTTGGTTGTACAAGAATACGGACTTTTCCACCGAACAGATCGTTTTGCGCTTTCCACCACTTGATATGACCGACTGGGCTTTTAGTTCCGACGGCCAGACACTCGCTATTGTGGGCTGGGAAGGGTTGGTCCATTTGTGGGATATACCTAGCGGCACCGAACGTGCTGTGTTGCGTGGGGAAAGCATGGGGCGCGTTTTTCCGGTGTATGACTTGGACTTCAGCCCCGACGGGCAGACTTTGGCAGTGGCCGGAGACGATCACTTGGTGCGCCTTTGGGACGTGCGCACAGGCCGCGAACTCAGCACGCTCACCGGACATGAAAATTCGGTGCTTTCGGTGGCTTTCAGCCCAGATGGTGCATTGCTGGCTTCTTCGGATCAGGATGGGGCGGTGATCATTTGGGACGTAAGCACGGGATCGCCATCTCCAACGGCCAGCTTGCGCGCCGACGATGCGGTGTGGGGATTGCAGTGGAGCAGTGGGAGCGAACGCCTGTTTGCTCACGTCGGCAATAGCGAAGGCGTCATGGTATGGAACTGGGGCACCGGCGATGTTCTGGTGAACTTTGACGGCGCTGCGGGCGCGATGAATGCCGACGGGTCCTTGTTGGCCTATGACGACGGCGACGGCACGGTGCACCTTTGGGACTTGGACACGGGCGCGCTACGCATGGACTTGGACGGGCACCAGAGCGCGGTGGCTCGTTTGGTTTTCAGCCCTGATGGGAGCCGACTGGCTTCTATGGACCGTGAGACGGCCATTTTGTGGGATGTGGAAAGCGGGCAACAGCTCGCCAGCGTCGGGGGGCATACGCGCTACGCTATGTACGGCTTGGGCTTTAGCTCCGATGGAGAACTCTTGGCGGTTGTCAACAGCTTGGCGTTTCCGCAGACTGTGCAGATTTTAGGCGCTCAAAGTGGTGACGCGCGCGCCAGCATGGTGTTCCAGGGGCACCCTAACGGTGTGGAGCGTGTGCAATTTGCGCCGGAAGGAAACGCCTTTCTTTCCATCAGCCTGGACAATACGGCGCTGTGGTGGGATATGGAAACGCTTTCCGCGCGTGCGTTGGAGTCCCGCGGCGTGTGGTTGCTCAGCCCCGACGGGAGCTTGTTGGCTCTTGCGCAAAGCGATTCCGGTCAAGTGACGCTTCAGGACGTGGAGACCGGCGAAGAGCGCGCCGTCTTTCAGACCAACGACGGTGAAGCCGTCTATAGCATGGTGTTTAGCGAAGACAGCGCGCAGCTGATTGCCGCCGGACAAGACAGCGCGCTTGTTTACGTGTGGGACGTTGCCAGCGGCGAGTTGCTGCATACGGTGGACTTGCGCAGTACGGAGGCGCCGGTGTCGCCCTTTTTGGTGGGGGTGCAAACGCCTTTTTGGGACGAACACAGCATTGCTTTTTCTGCGGATGGGGAGTGGCTCGCCGTTGCTTCACGAGGGGATAGCGGTTTCCAGCTATGGGATGCGGCACAAGGCACAGCGCGCAAACTTTTGGACAAGCGCGACGGTGTGGTGTGGGGGGCTTCCTTCAGTTCGGACGGTACGCTGTTGGCCTCTGCCGGCATAGATGGCACCGTTCGCCTGTGGGATGTGGCAAACGGTGCGGAAATCGCCATGATGGATACGCAAAGCGGCAAGGCGTGTGATCTTGGCTTCAGCCCCGACGGTGCAATGCTGCGGGCTTGGTGCGAGGATGACACCATCCACCTCTGGACGCTTCCCGATGGCAAGGCGCTTGCCGTGCTGCACAGTTCGGCGGGCGCGTTGCGTGGCATGGCGTTCGATCCGGCTGGGGCGCTGTTGGTTTCCACTACCGACGACGGCGAAATGCAGGTTTGGGAGGTGCGCACCGGCACGCTAATTGCCAATTTGGAGGGTGCCGAGCAGCGTGGCGACCATGTGGCGTTCAGTCCGGACGGCAAATTTATTGCTCAGGGAGGCGCCCAACTTTCCTTGTGGGGTGTGCCTGTGCGCTAACGCTAAACGTGTAGAGGTATGCGCTTCGGCGTGTTCTGCTACCGCAGAGCACGCCGGAGCGCTTATGCGATCCACGACGTGTGTTCCCTCGAAAATACATTTGTGCGAGTAGCCATGTTGTTTTGCTTGTTTTGCAGCGTGAAAGGACGTCGATAGTTCAAAGAACAGCGCATCGGAAGAGACGGTCTGTGTGATTTCTTCGGCGGCTACCATGGGGAAAACGGAGATTTTTTTGGGGGGGGGAGTCGAAATATCATCCGGAAAACACAGAATTAAGGGGGCTATGATGCTCATATGGCCCCCTTATATTATGAGACATGTGAGCCTAGCTTTTGTGTGTGAGTGTCAATACTGCGTGTCGTCTGTAGTGTCCGCGAGTCCAACTAGTCCCTGTCCGCTGGCTAATTTTTTGTAGACTCCTTGGGTAGGTGCTATCCAAACGTATCCATGCCCCTCAAAAGTTTGTAGTAAGCCTTCTCCTGATACAGCGGTTGTGAACAATCCTTTATTACTTTTCTCAGCTTTGAATTGGATTGCAGCACTGCGCATCAGGGCAAAATTTCCATCTACTGAGA
>CAZZNC010000226.1:0-5086 GCA_964655405.1 uncultured Anaerolineaceae bacterium
CCTTCCACCAGCCGCAGCCGTTTGAGGTGCAACACCGAAGCGCGGGGAGAAATATACAACAACGCGGCGATCTCCGGCGGCGCGGTGGTGATCTGGAAAAGCAGCGTTTCAGAATCGGGCCGCAAGCCGCGTTCGCGCATGTCTTCGGAAAAACTTTCCAGCCGTTGCAGGTGGTGATCCAAAGACTGGGGCGTGACAAACGTGCCCCGCCCTTTTTCGCGGTAGATCAGTCCCTTGTTGACCAATTGCGCCATTGCTTGGCGCACGGTCATCACGCTGATCTGCAAGCGTTCGGCCAACAGCGTTTCGGAAGGCAATGGCTCTTTGAGCCGCCACGTTCCTGAAAGGATGAGACGTTCCAACTGCCCTTGGAGCTGTTGGTAAAGGGGGATGGAAGAACTGCGATCCATTCCCAGCTGAGAAAGCACGTAATCTGTCACGGTTGTTTTTGTCCAAATAACTAAATCTCTAGAGATTGTCTCACGTATTATACCCCCACAAACGGGGCATCTGTCAAGTCGAAGTGAAAAAATGCTGTGAAAAGGAAGCCCCGCGCCGCAAGAACCAGGGCCTAGAAGAAAATTCCGCACGGCTATTGCCCATACAAAAACACGAACGCCGGCCATATACCGGCGTTCATGGTGCGCTAAGCGCTATCGCCTTCGAGCCGCCCTTTTTCTGGCAGGCTTCCCACCGCACCGCTAGAAGCGAAATCCAATCCCCACGGCGACTCAAAAAGCGGGACAGGGCCATTTACCCATGTCGCCATTGTAAAAGATTCCCCCCGCTTCTGCTCTAAAAAACTTGTAAAAATAAGCCGCAAGGTGGCGTGCCCACTTCGGCCTGAGCACGCCCGGGTTTGGGCGGGGCGTTTTGATGCGCGCCGGACGGCGTCAACGCACCGGCTGCGCGGAAAATGGCGGGGCAAAACATCTTGTCAAGTGCCTGCGCGTATGCTACAATGCCGCCAGCTTTGGGGGATAGTTTAATAGGCAGAACAGCGGACTCTGGATCCGTCAGTCCTGGTTCAAGTCCAGGTCCCCCAGCCTGGCGAGGCCCGCGCTGCAAAGCGCGGGTTTTTGTTTCGTTAGGGGGGAAGGAACACCTTATGCCAGAAACAACCGTTCAATACGGTGACATCGTGATGTTGGTGGGCAAAGATCGCCGCTCGTTCATCCGCACGGTGGCACCCGACGCCCGTTTGGAAAGCCATTTGGGCGTGCTGGAACACAACGACTTGGTGGGCGTGCGCTACGGGGCACAGGTGCGCACCCACCTCGGACGCAAATTTTTCGTGCTGCGCCCCAACCATGACGACATCATCCGCCACTTGCAGCGCGAAGGGCAAATTATCTACCCCAAGGATTTGGGCTATATCGCGCTCAAACTGGGCATCCACCCGGGCATACACGTGCTGGAAGCAGGCACCGGCAGCGGAGCGCTCACCTTGACGCTGGCAATGCTGGTGGGCGAAAGCGGCCACGTCTACAGCTACGAGCGCCGCCAGCGGATGCAGTCCCGCGCGCTGACCAATTTACGCCGCTTTGGGTTGCTGAACCGCGTCACTTTTCATCTGCGCGACATCGAACGCGGCTTTGAAGAAACGGGCATGGACGCGCTTTTCCTGGACGTGCGCGAACCTTGGGACTATCTGCCGCAGGCGCGCGCTGCGTTGCGCGGCGGAGGGTTTTTCGGGGCGCTCGTGCCCACCATCAACCAAGTGCTGACGCTGGCCGAGCACCTTTACGCCGGCCCCTGGTTCATGTTGGAGATCGAAGAGTTGTTGCTGCGCAAATACAAGACCATCCCCGCGCGCATCCGTCCCGATGAGCAGATGGTCGGGCACACGGGCTTTTTGCTCTTTGCGCGCGCGGTGGAACGCGACGCCGAACCCGACGGGAAACATAGCGCCGAAGCCGAGGCCGAAGCCAAGCCGTCCGGCGACGACCTCGACGACACCCAGAAAATGCCCGCCGCCACAGAGTGAGCAACACCAAACCGCACAAGAACGCAAAAGCGGGACGCATGGGCGCCCCGCTTTGTTTTCGTTGACTGGTTGCAAACGGCACGGCTAGTCTTCGTCTTCGTCCTCGTGTTCCTTGCGGATCAACTCGGGTTCGACCGTGCCCTCGGGCAAGATTTCCTCTTCGCCCTCTTCTTCCTCTTCGGTGATCTGGCTCATGTACTGCGTAGAGACGACCACCACGTCGTCGTCCATCAAGTAGGTGACGCCTTCAAAACGGGGCAACTGCCCCACCGTCACGCGCTCGCCGATCTCTTGCAACGAAGACAGATCGACCACGATCTCCGCCGGCAGATCGGTGGGCAGGCACTCCACCTCGACCGAGTTCAGTTCCTGGTTGACCAAACCGCCCTTGCTGAGGATCAGTTCGTCGTTGGTGAGCGCGATAGGCACTTCGGTGCGGATCGCAACGTCCATGCGCACGCGGTAGAAGTCCACATGCAACACATCGCCGCGTATCGAATCCCGCTGCACTTCGCGCACCAACGCATGGTAACTTTTGTCACCCAACACCACTTCGATCACCTGCGAGCCGCCCGCTTCTTGCAAAACGGGGCGCAGCTTGGCCCATTCCACCTGGAAAGGCACAGCCTCAAACGCCGGACCGTAGAGCACGCCCGGGATGATGCCCTGTGCGCGCAGCTTCTTGACCAGCTTCCCCGTGATCTCCCGACGGGTTGCCTCTAATACGAAATTATTCGCCATCGCATCCGTTCTCCTCAACATGGGTCGGGGGACAGGGGCTAAGCCGCTCGCCTGTCCGGCCCGCACGGTCATTTCGTCCGCTCGCCGTCTTGTGCGCGGGGTATGCAGGCCCCCGCTGACATACCAAACCCGCCGGCCACAGCAGCGCGTGCGGGCATCGTGGGCATTGTTTGTGCGGGAACTCCAAGCGTGGGCAATTGTAATCAAGGGGTGGGCAGGCGTCAATAGTGGGCAAGCAAATGCGGGGCTTGTCGCGCGTTCTCACCCACGTTGCCCGCTGATCAGTTCCGCATATAATGAAGAAGGTTTTTTCGATTTCGTGACCGCACCTTCTTTCGGGAAGCAAGAAGGTGTCCAATCACTGGTGGGGGAAAAATATGCTGTACAACATTGAAAGACATCCGGAATTGCCCGCGCTCATCGCAACCTGGCACAGCAACTTCAAATATTCACGCGACGCCAGAGCCTACGTCACCGATATGCACGAGTGGCTAGAACGCCAGGAAACGCCGATCTATTACGTGTTGGACTTGCGCAACTGGCACGATATGACTTTCGACGAACTCATCCTCGCCGCCCACAACGCCACCCGGAGCAAAAGCTCCAATTTTCATCATCCCATGAACATGGGCAATCTCGTCATCACCAACGACCCGACCGTCAAATTGAGTGTCGAGGGGCTGCGCAGCGATGTCTTTGGCAACGCCAAAACCCTCATCTTTTCTGAACTCGAAGACGCGATCAACTACATCAGGCAAGCACTCTAGGCGTTCTCTAACCCGTTGAACGCCTAGAGCGCCCGTTGTCATGACGGCCATATTCCATAGCCGCCGTGCTATGCTCACGCCGCCTCAGAGGAAGGTTGAGCAACCGGTTGGGTGGCCTGTTGCGCGTTGTTTTCCTCGATATTCATCAACACAGGGATGAAAAACCCAACCACGCCGGACAGTATCGAGACAGCCCCCGCCAACAAATACCACGAACGCACGTCGAACACGTCCGCCAGCGGGCCGGCCACCGCCAACGAGAGCGGAGAGGCCAGCATCACCAGGCTGTTGGTCAGCGTAAAAACGCGCCCCTGCATATCCGCCGCCACCGCTTTTTGCAACACCGCGAAGATCGGCCCGTTGGCAAGCGGTCCGGCAAAACCGGCAATGCCCATGCCAGCCAGCGCCAACCAAAAAGCGTCCGCAGACGCCAGCCCCACCAACACCGTGCCGACGCCCATACCCATCAACGCAAACATGACCGTCACGATGTTTTTCTTGAAGCCGCCCCACACGCCCAAGAGCAGCGCACCGACCACCATGCCACCGCCCCAAACAGAGTCCAGCCAGCCCAGTTCCAACGCCCCTTTGCCGAAATGTCCGGTTACCAAAAGAGGCGTCAGCGTGCCCACCGGCGTAAAGAGAAAGTTGAGCAACATCGCCAAACCAAGCAGCACCAGCAACCCAGGCCAGCTCCGCACATAACGCAAGCCTTCGCGGAAATCTTGCCACAGTGAGGCCCGCTCGGTGTGGGCGGTGTCGGGGGCGCGCTGCACTTCAGGGATAGCAATCAGCAGCAGCGGCAACACAGCCAGCGCCGCCGTGACCACGTCAATCGCCAGCACGCCCTGCATCGGCAGCGCCTCCATCGCCAAAGCGCCCAGCGGCGGCCCAATGATGCTCACCGCCCCCTGCAAAGTCTGGTTGAAGCCCGAAACGCGCGCCAAGTGATCTTTGGGCACCATCAGCGAGGTGGAAGCCTGCATCGCGGGCCAGTGAAACGCCCCGCCCAATGAGCGAATGAACATGATCACGTAAATATGCCAGACTTGCACCCACCCCAGCGCAAAGAGTGCCGCCAGCCCCAACGTGACCAAGGCAATGCCGCTGTCGGCCAAAATCATCACCTTGCGGCGCGGCCAACGGTCTACCAACGTGCCGATGAACGGCCCCAGCACAATCTGCGGCATCAGCGCGGCAAGTGTGGCCGCCGAAAGCACCACCGCCGAACCGGTCTTGCGCGTCAGCCACCACACCAACGCGAATTGCACCAAGCGGCTGCCCAACAACGACGCCGCTTGGCCGACGAAGATGGTAAAAAAGAGGCGTTTCCAGGGATGTGAAGCGTGCCAGGGCACAGCAGCGCTTTGTGAGGAATCCATTGCGTCCCCTTTCGTTCGTGGAGCGTCCGAAACGCCCCAACCTTACCAAAGTTTACAGAATATGTAAACTTTCATCACATAACGTTCAATTTCCTTGTACGCAATCGAAGCGTGCAAGTTGCACAGAAATTCAAAACAGGGGCGGTAGCTGGCCTGGCGCCCCAAAGCGCCCATAACGCAAAAGGGCGGGTGCATTGAAGCGCCCGCCC
>CAZZNC010000227.1:0-5072 GCA_964655405.1 uncultured Anaerolineaceae bacterium
GACGCCTACCGCGTGCCCTATGTGCCCTGGCAACTGACCACCGTCGAGTTTTTCCAGGAAGCGCGCGACCACCTGACCGAGGACGGCGTGTTGGTGATCAACGTGGGGCGTGCCGCCAGCGACCGGCGCCTGGTGGAGGCCATGACGCGCACGCTGCTTAGCGTCTTCCCGAGCGTGCACACGCTGGACGTGCCCGCCGCGTACAACACGATCCTGGTGGCGACGCGCCAGCCGACCGAGGCGGCCAACTTGCAAACGAACCTGGCTGCGCTGCCGCCGGACGCGCCGCCGATTTTGCGCCAGGCGCTGGAATTAGGCGTGGCGTCGCTGCGCCCGACCGTTGCCTCGGACGTGCGCTTTACCGACGATCACGCGCCGGTCGAGCGGTTGGTGGACGCGATGGTCGTGGACTTTTTGCTGCACGGCGGGTTGGAGGATTTGCGCGAATGAGCGAGCGTGGATGGTGGGGGCGCGTGTTGCGGGCGGTGATCACCTTCGGATTGCCGCCGTTTTTGCTGCTCAGCGGCGTGTGGCTGGTGATGACCGAGGCATTTTTGCACCTTGAGTACACGCGCCCAGGCTTCCCCGCCGACCCTTACGGCTTCAGCACCGAGGATCGCTTGCACTACGGGCCGTATGGGGTGCGCTATTTGCGCAACGACGCGGGGATCGAATACCTGGCCGCGTTGGAAAAAGACGGCGCGCCGATCTTTCGCCAAAAAGAGTTGGCGCACATGGCCGACGTCAAGCGCTTGACGCGCGCGGCCTGGCGCTTCTACGTGCCGCTGAGCGCCGCGCTGCTCGGCGCGGTGTGGGCGCTCGCACGCCGCCCGCAGACGCGCGCCTCGTTGCGCCAGGCGTTGCGGGACGGGGCTGCGCTGACCTTCGGGCTGGTGCTGAGCGTGGTGATGGCGAGCGTGATGGCGTGGGATATGTTCTTCGAGGCCTTCCACCGCGTGTTTTTTGCGGGGGACTCGTGGCTTTTTTACACCAGCGACACACTAATTCGGCTCTATCCGGAGCAATTTTGGTTCGATGCGGCGCTTTTCATCGGCGGGTTTACACTCGCGGGCGCGGGAGTGATCGGCGTGGGTATGTGGGTGTGGGAACGACGTGGGCATGTCCGTATCTAGGTGTTGGTGCCCGAAGGAACATGCGGCCTACGATCATCGCGTTGAAGCCGGAAGTATGCTATCATTGGCACGGTGTCATTGAGCCTCACGGGCCAAACGTGACCCGTTGGGGACATCACGAATCTAGGGTCTTTCACTATGCGGGTATTGGTTATCTCTGATATTCACGCGAACTTGGCCGCCTTCGAGGCAGTTTTGGAAGACGCGCAAGACGCATGGGATTACGTGTGGTGTTTGGGAGATGTGGTCGGTTACGGCCCCAACCCGAATGAATGTTGCGATCTACTCCAGACGTTGCCGCATCTCAGCTTGGCAGGCAACCACGATTGGGCCGCACTGGGCCGTTTGGATATTCGCACCTTCAACGCCGACGCGCGCCGTGCTGTCACATGGACGCGCGAAACGTTGACGCCGGAAAATTTGGCCTATCTGGGCGCGCTGCCGACAACGTTCGTGCTGGGAGATTACACGCTGGCACATGGCAGCCCGCGTGAGCCGGTGTGGGAATACATCCTCGACCCGTTGATCGCAGCGCTGAACTTCCCGCATTTCGAAACGCCCTATTGCCTGGTGGGGCACACGCATAACCCCATCATCTTCAAGCTCAAGGATGAGCGCGGAGATACCGAAGAGTTACGCCCCAACTACGAACAACCGCAGCAGCTCAACGGCCAACGTCTGATCATCAATCCGGGCAGCGTTGGGCAGCCTCGTGATTCCAACAGGGACGCTTCCTACGGCATCCTACACGTGGAAGAAGCCACCTTCGAATATCGGCGGGTGGCCTATCCGGTCGAAGTGACGCAGGAAAGAATGCGCAAGTTCAACATGCCGGAACGCTTGATCACGCGCTTGGAGCATGGCTGGTAAGCCTTGCGCTTTGCATCCTTGCAACGAACATGGAGCCGAAGGTGCTGGTTGCATACTTCGGCTTTTTGCTGTGCACTTTGCGCGCTTCTTGCACTGACGTTGCTCAGAGGATGACCAGAACAAGCAAGGCGCACACGACCAACACCGCAAACACCCCCAACCCCATCAACCCGTAGCGGATCACCTGTGTATTGCTGGATTCCAAACGGTGTTGGATGCGTTCCAATTCTTTTTTCGCGGTGGTGTTGTTCGGGTTGAGCTGTAGAACGGTGTTCAGGTAACGGACGCGGTCGGTCGGCGTTTCGGCGGCGGCAGCCATCCACAACCAGGCGCGCTCGTTTTCCGGGTCTTGGGCCAACACTTGCTGAAAGATCATGCGCGCGTTGGCTTTGTTGCCGGCCCGCGCGGTCTGGATGCCCAATTGCAGCAAGTCCTCTAGGTTTGGTGTGTCGTTTGGAATATGCGCTTCGCTCATACCATCGCCCCCAGGCACCATGTGCTCTCTTGATGCAGTTTGTTGATGTCATCGTATTAGCTTCTTATTTGTTATAGTCGTGAAAATAGCTGTTGACAAGTCGTTTTTGGTTAGAACTTGCGGAACGGAACTGCGGGCGTTGGCTACATAAAAACAGGGAAGCGTGGGCTTCCCTGCGCGGATACAGATGCAATTGGCGTGCTTTGGTCGGCTAGGGGGTGCTTTCCAAGATAGTTCTTTCGGCCAGGTTGACGACGGCGTGGAAAAGTTCCTGTCCATCGTTGACAAATTCCACGCTGTAAATGTTTTCTTCCATCGGCTCAACATAGCTCGTCCAGTTGTCATAACCTTCGAGCGCGGCGCCTATACCTTCCGCCTCGTAAGCTAGCGCAACGGCGGCATCACGGTTGGCGCGGTCGAGCTGCTCGGCGTCCATGTCGTTCGCATCGAAAAGATCGTCCACCACCAACACTTGTTTCCCCGCGTCGTTGGTGTCCACGCGCACAACAGCCACGTAGTGGTCCAATCCGTGCATGAAGTCCACGTACCACTGCCCATCGAAACGATCGTAGTCTGTCCAGATGTCCCACTGGGTGGGGTCGCCTAACAAGGCTTGTACGGCGGCGTCTTCCAGCGCATAAGTTTGCACACGAGGTTGCAAGTCGGCATATTCGTCTGCGGGCAGCGGGCGCGGCACGAAACTATCGCGTATTTCGCCGGTTTTGATGTTGACGGTGGCGTCGCCTAACCATTCGTCGGCGGCATCGCTCCAAAAGTCTACATACCACCAATCACCATCCTCTTGTTCCGCCTGGCCTTCCCAATCTGCATAGCCTGCCAGAAAGTCCGCGAATTCTTCCGCCTGGGCCACCAACTGGATTGCTTGTTCGGCTTGCGGATCGTCTTGCGCGTGTGCGGCGTTCCCTACCGGAGCGCCCAGCGCCAACGCTACCAGCAACGTCAAGAACGCGGCACGTGTCAAAGTCGTTTGCAGTCGTTTGGTCATTTTCATTTCCTCATGCAGACGTGATCAAGCCCAACGGGTTGGGAGTGTACTGGGGAAAGACGAAGGCGAGATCGTCATTGCCCTGCCGATGCTGGATGACTTCCGCCAGCACGTCGCGGTAGTCGATGGTGATCGCCAAATCGCCGTCGCGCAAGGCTTCCGGTGCCAACGTCGGCCACTGGGTGAAGACCCGTCCACCTTGCACGCCGCCGCCCATCAGCAACATGAAATTGCCGTGCCCGTGATCCGTACCGGCGTTGGCGTTTTCGCCCACGCGGCGCCCAAATTCGCTCATGGTGACCACTGTCACGTTGCGCATCCGCTCGCCAAGATCAGCGTAGAGCGCGGCAAGTCCGCGTGCGTAGATCGTGAGCTGCTCGGCAAAGTAGCCTGCGCGGGCGCCCTGGTTTTCGTGCGTGTCCCAGCCGCCCAGGTCAATGCACGCCACCTCCAAGCCAACGTCCGCCTTGATCAATTGGGCCACTTGCCGCAGCGCCGAGCCGAATTCCTCGGGATCGTTGGGATAGCGCGCACCGTTGGCGGGCGTGTAACCGCTCGCATGGATCGCTTCCAGTTGCGCCAACGCCCCGAAGGCTAATTGGGCTTGTTCTTCCAAAACGGTCGTGGGCGCGTCAATCGCGTAAAGCTGCCCCAACAATTGGCGCAGCTCTTGCAATTGATCTTCCCGTCCGCCGAAATGGAAATCGGCTATCGAGCGCAGTGCCAGGGGGGAGAATGCCCCTTGGAGGGACGTGGGCAATTGCGTGCCTATGCCCAACGCGCGAAACGGCGAGCCATTGCGTGCGGCGGTGGCTTGCAAGTGGCGGTTGAGCCAGCCTTGGCCGGTGGTCTTGTCGTCCGGCGTGCCGTATTCCATGAAAAGCTGTGCGTCGAAATGCGAGCGGGTTTCGCTGGTGAGGCCGGTGGCGTGGACAAAGGCCAACGTGCCCTCGTCGTAAAGCTCTTTGAGAGGCGCCAGCACAGGATGCAGGCCGAAATAGCCGTCCAAGTCGAGCACGGCGCCGGTTTCCGTACCCGGTTCAGGCAAGCTAAGCGTTGGGCGCGGATCATAGTAGTTTGCGCCGTCGCCATAGGGCACGACCACACTCAGCCCGTCTATGCCGCCGCGCAGAAAAACACAAATGAGCGTATTGCCGCTGGCTTGTTCCGGTTTTTGCGCAAAGGCCATACGCGGCATCCAGCGCGGCAGCAACGCCAAGCTACCCCCAACCACCCCCAACGTGCCCAGCTTGGCGAGGAAATCACGGCGTGTCGTGTTGTTCATAGGGTTTCTCCTCTGCGCACTAGCGCCACTGGTAAGCGGGCGAAGACAGCATCAGCTGATAGAGCGAAGCCAACTTGCGTGCTATCAACTGCCGTGTGGCCGGTGCAGCAGCTCCTGCGCCGTCCGAAGCAAAGCTGACGAAGGGCGCGCGCACGGCTTCGGCAAGCGGAGCGCCGAAAACTTGGCTTGCCACGGCGTCCACCAGCTCCCCGACCGTCTGCGGCTGGCCGATGCGCTCGTAAAGTTCGGTTGGACGTGAGTCCCAGGGCAAATCGTAGGCGTCGTGCGTCAAATGGGCGGCTA
>CAZZNC010000228.1:0-5059 GCA_964655405.1 uncultured Anaerolineaceae bacterium
CCGTCCATCTGCTGACCGACATGGGCGAGATCGTGCGCAGCTTCGGCCAGACCACCCTGCTTACCTTCCAAGAGATCGTCAATATCGCGCCGCGCACGCTGAGCTTGTTTCCTTACGTCCACTTGCCGGAACTGAACGCCTTCACGCCAAAGGATGGAAGCGCCGCCGACACGCGCACATTGGAACAGGCTTTGCAACGCGAATTTTCCCGCTCCGCAGGCTCACCGGAACGCGGCAAATTGGCAGCGGCAGCGTTCAACGTGTTCGTGTTGCTCTACGTGCCCTGCACAGCCACCGTCGCAGCGATGCGCCAAGAGTTCGGGTGGCGCTGGACATTGGCGCAAATAGCCTATGCGCTGACCGTCGCTTGGGTCATGGCCGTTGTGGTCTATCAAGGCGGGTTACTGCTGGGGGTGGCGGGATGAGCGTATTGCTGCGGCAAGTTCTGCAAATGTTCGAGCGCACAGACGCGCCGCTGAGCGTGCAGCAAATGGCGCGCGCGCTGGAGATCACGCCCTCAATGTTGGAAGGCATGTTGGCCTATTGGGTGCGCAAGGGCAAGTTGCGCCGCGTGCAGCCCGGGCAAGCGTGCGGCACGTGCGGACGCGCGGCCCATTGCCCGTTGGTGGCGCATCTGCCGACTGCCTATGAGTTGGTGCGCGAAGGTGAACTGCCGTTGCCCGCCTGTCCCCTCGCCGAAGAACACAGCCACGCCTAATCACGCAGCGCGCTCAGTTTCCTTTTTGGGAGCGGCGCGCGGCGCGCTTGGCACGGATGGCTTTGGCCGCTTCTGAAAGGCGCGCGAAATACTCGCTTTCCGTAATTTCGCTGACCTGCTGGTGCACTTTGGTGCGGTCAATTTGGATTTTGAGATGCTGCAATTCACGCTGCGTCTCGCGCAAATCTTCTTGCACACGCTCGAAAATCTTGGCGTTTTCGATGGCGATGGCCGCTTGGGTGGCAAAAGCCGTCAACAGCGGGATCTCGTCCGTGCTGAAAATGCCTTGCTCGATGCGATTGTCCGCATAGAGCACGCCCACCACGTGCCCGTGCAACGTAAGCGGAATGCACAAAATCGAGCGCAAGCCGTGTTGCACCACACTTTTGAGGCCCTGGAAACGCTCGTCGCCCTGCGCGTTGGTGGTAATGATCGGTTCGAGCTGTTCCAGGGTCATATTGACAATGCTGCGGCTGAAAACGGCTTCGTCGTTGGACATGGTTTGACGATCCCAATTGCGCGCAGCGCGGATGGTCAGTTTCCCCTCGTCCTTTTCACGCAGCATCAAATAGGCGCGCTCGGCAGAAGTCATGGTGATGATCGTGTCCATGATCTCGGCCAACACCTGGTCGAGATCCAACGACGAGGTAATCAGCGTCATGGTGCGCACCAGTTCGCGCTGGCGCTGCAAATGGAGAATCATGCGCCGGCTGCGCTGGTTCAGCGCGCCGACAATCTGCACGACTTCGCTCACCATGCCGTCCAAGTCCACCGATAGCTGCACGCCGTGTTTAGCCAAGGCCTGGATGGTGCGTGCGACCACATTGTCGAGCTGACTGGCACGCTGCCGGAGCTGTTCCAGGGTCTCGACATACTCTTCCACCATTTTGTCGTTCGATTCTGTCATATGCCCCTCTCTTATCCCAAGCGGCAGCGGTGCATCTACGCGCCGGTTACTCTGCTTCATCATAACACGAACACGCCGCCCGGGGAGCAACTTTTCACACTGACTTCAGGATTAGCCGTAACGCCCGCGCCCGCGTTCTTTGCGCTCGGTGATCACTTGGTCGTAAAGCTCTTCGTAACGATCCGCGACACGCGCCCACATGAAATGCTCTTCGATGAGTTGCCGCCCCCGTTGGCGCAAACGCTTGCGCAATTGCGGATTGCCCAACAAGCTAAAAACGCCCTTGACCAGCTCGCTATCGCTTTCGGCCAGCAGCACATGCTGCCCGTTGGTGACCGGAATACCGTCGCAACTGAGCGGCGTCGCCACAACGGGCACTTGCATCGCCATGGCTTCCAGCACCTTGTTTTTGATGCCTGCGCCCAACCGTAGCGGACTGACGAAAATCAGCGCCATCTCGAAGTACGGGCGCAAATCCGGCACGCGACCGGTCACGACCACAACGTCGGAAGCGTAAGCGCGCAGCTCCGGCGGTGGATTGCCGCCCACCAGATACAGCCGCGCCGTAGGCACATGGCGACGGATGCGCGGGAAAATATCCCGCACCAAACGCAAGGCCGCGTCCAAGTTCGGCGCATAATTGTAGTTGCCCACGAAGAGCACGGTGGGTTCGTTGGGTTCATAGCCGGTCGGCGTGAAGTAGTCCACATCCACGCCATTGGGAATGACCGCAACGGGAATATCGGGGTTGAGTGTGCGCAAGGTATGCGCGTCGCGGTCGGTGAGCACGACGGCGCGGTCATACTGCTCGAACATCCAGCTTTCGTAGTTGCGCGCCATGCGCAAACGCCATTGTTTGCTCCAACGTGACAAACGCTGCGTTTCTTCTTGCACAGCGCGTTCCAACCACAAGCTGTAAGACTCATACGGCACGATCACGTTGGGCAAGTTGCGCACCAAATGCCAAAATTCGTAAACCTGCACACCGCCGAAAAGGTGCGCCAGCGTGTAGATGCGCGTTTGCAACCTATCTTCGACCGCCCGCCACATCTCCGGCGACCAACTCTCTTCGGCGTGGCGGGGAAAACGCGCGTCCGGCTTGCGCATCCGGCGCCAGTAGGCACGCAAGCTGCGCTGCGGCTCGGGAATCAGTTGCACGCTGCGGAAAAGACGCTCGTAGCGCGGCACGTCCGCGATGTCTTCCGGCTGCTGATAAAACGCCAGCAGATCGATCTGGTGTTGGCGGGAGGCCAGCTCGCGCGCCAAATGGTAAGGGATCAATCGGTCGCCGTGATAGAGTGGAAAGGGCGGGCAACGCGAGATCAAGAGGATTTCCACAACAAGCCCTCCACAATTTCCGTGAACTTTTCCGCATACCCCGCCGCCGTAAAGTGCGCCAACACGTGTTCGCGTCCGGCGCGCCCCATACGTTCACGCAGCGCAGGGTCACGCAACAACAGCAACACTTTTTCCGCCAGCGCGCGGGGCGCTTCCGGCGGCACAAGGAAGCCGGTCACCCCCTCGAGCACGGTTTCGGCGGGGCCGCCATTGTTCATGCTGACCACCGGACGCGCCATCGCCATGCTTTCCAAATGCACCATGCCGAGAGACTCAAAGCGCGAAGGGCACACAATCACATCGGCGGCAGCGATCACCTGCGGCACGTCGGTTCGGAAGCCGAGGAAGTGGACACGTTCGCGCAGCAACGGATCGGAGCGTGCGCGTTGAAGCACGGCTTGCTTGTAAGCCTCGTGGCGCGCCACCCCGAACGCATTTTCGCCAGCCACCAAAAAGTGCGCCTCAGGCATCGCGTCGAGCACATGGCGCGCCATATCCAAAAACACGTCATGCCCCTTGACCCGCTGAAAACGCGCCAACAAGCCCACCAGCGGCACATCTGAGGCGAGGCCAACTTCCTCGCGCACAGCAGCGCCGCTAACGTCCGGACGGAAACGCTCGAGGTCAACGCCCGGGATCACGGGTTCGATCCGTTCAGGTGGCAGAAAATAAGCCGAACGCGCCAGCCAACGATCACGGATCGCTTGCGAGATCGAGGTGATCTTGTCCACATGATCGCGGAAGAAAGCACGCTGCCACCGTTTGGCCGGATACCACCACCCCATAGCGTTCCAAATCACCCGGGCGCCATGCCTGCGGGCAGCCGGAGCTGCATGGGGCAAAGCATGATAGTCGCTGTGGATCACCTGCACGCCCAGTTGTTGCATCAGCGCAACCATGCGTTGAGTGACGGGCAAGCGCGCCCAAAGTGCCGGCACAAACAAGCGGTTCACTCCGCGAAAGGGCAGCGCGTGGGTTTGGACGCCGATCTCGCGTGCTGCCTGGATAAACGGCCCTTCATGCGGACACAGCAAGTGTAAGTGAAAGCGTTCGCGGTCAAGGGCGCGCATCAGATTAAGTTGGATAATCTCCCCGCCCCCCAACCCGCTATGGGCAGAGACAAACAGCCACGTGATCGGTTCTGGCATGGTCGAAACACCCTCAGCGCGGCAGATCGCGCAGTTCTTCGTAGAACGTGATCGCGGTCTGGATGCCACGCCGGAAACATTCCAACGACAGCTTTTCGTCCGGTGCGTGGAGGTTGTCGTCCGGCAAGCCCAGCCCCATCAAGATCACGGGCGCGCCGAGCACACTTTGGAACGTGGAAACAATCGGAATCGAGCCACCTTCGCGCACAAAAACCGGCGGCGCGCCGAAACCGTGCTCGTAAGCGCGGGCGGCAGCCTCCATGTACGGAGAATGGGGGTCCACTTCCGCCCACAGCGCGGCGTGATCCACGCTCACCGTGCTGGTGACGGTCGGCGGGGTCAGGTGGCGAATGTGCTCGGCCACCAATTGCCCGACATGCTCGGGTTTTTGTTCCGGCACCAGACGGCACGTGATCTTGGCAGAGGCTTTCTGCGGGATGATGGTCTTGCTGCCCTCGCCTTGCCAACCGGCGGTCAGCCCGTTGATCTCCAACGTGGGGCGAATGCCGGTGCGTTCGTGCAGTTGGTAGCCGTGCTCGCCCCAGGGCGCGGGCGCGCCGGTTTCCTCCGCGAGCTGCTCCGCCGTGTAGGGCACTTGCGCCAGCTCGGCGCGCTCGGCCAAGCTCAACTCGCGCACATCGTCGTAAAAGCCGGGGACGGTCACCCGCCCGCACTCGTCGTGCAGCGCCGCCAAAATTTCTGTCAGGGCTTGGGCAGGATTGTGCACCGCGCCACCATACATACCGGAGTGGAGGTCACTTTTGGGGCCGGTGACCGTCACTTCCAGCGCCACGATGCCGCGTAGTCCGGTCAGGATCGAGGGCTGGTCTAAGCTGAGGATGTGCGAGTCCGAAACGACAACCACGTCGCAGGCCAGGCGGTCGGGGTGCGAGTGCACGTATTGCTCGATGGCCTCCGAGCCGCTCTCTTCTTCGCCTTCCAACAACA
>CAZZNC010000229.1:0-5054 GCA_964655405.1 uncultured Anaerolineaceae bacterium
GCCCGTGACGGCTGAGCGTGACGACCACGTCGTCCAAATAGTCGCCCGTGTAGCCGAGTACCCGTCCGGCCACCACGCCGCGCCCTTGATACGGCGCGATCCACAGCAGCGGGTTGACTACCGAAAAGTAGCGGTTTTCCCCTAAGCGCACTTCCATGTGCACATGCGGGCCGCTCACGTCGCCTGTGCCGCCGCTCAGCCCGATGATGTCGCCTGCTTCCACGTGCTGACCCGTTTCCACGAGCACCGTTGCCATGTGCGCGTAGAGCGTGTAAAGCTTCTGCCCACGATAGCCGAAATCGTGCCGAATGATCACCAACAGCCCGTAAGCCGGGTAGATGTCCATATCCGGCGGCTTGGGCAACGTGCCTCCGTCGCCCGCAAAGACCACCGTGCCTGAACCGCCCGCGCGGATAGGCTCGCCGATGGGGTTGGGCATGTCCACGCCATGATGCACGCGCCATTCGTCCTGCGGCCCGTCCGAGCCGAAGGTGTAGTAAAAGAGGCTTTCGCTGTTGGCGCTGGCGTCCACAGGGCGCACAAACCAGAAATGATCGTCCGCGTGCGCGCCCAACGGCACGGCTTCCGGCGGCGGCTGATAGCCCAAGTCCTCGGTGGGTAGCGCCGCCACCTCAAAGCCGGTTGGGCTGGGGTACGGGGTCGGGCCGCCTGTCTCATCGGGGAAATCGGTTGGGTGCGGGGTGGCGGTGGGCCAGGGTGTGAAGGCGATCTCTTGCGGCGCCAGGATCGTTTGCCCAGCGGCTGGCGGCAACGTCGGCGGCGCGTAAGCCGTGACGCGCGTTTCCGGCGTGGGCAGCGGTGTTCCTGCGGCCAATTGCGCTTCCAGCGCCGCCTGCCAATCTGCTTGCGGCTCGGCGCTTTCGGTTGGGGAAGGCGCAGGCAGCGCCACATGCAGCGCGGGCTGGCGGTTTTGCGCCATATACAGCGCCCCCAACGCCAGCAGCGCCACCACGACCAACAATCCGACGAGGTGCGAGCTACGGTCCACAGCGCCCCTCATTGCATATCCGGCGGGACGGGCGTGGCCGTGCGGTGCACGTCGGCGGTGGGCGAAGGTGTGGGCAGCGGGGGCGGCGCAGGAACGGCGGTTGCTTCCGCAAAGAAGTTCGCCAGCTCTTCGGATGTGTAAAGCTCCAGCATGGCCTGCTCCCAGCTCAGCCCGTCGGTTTTGCGGAACTCCCAGAACAAAATTGCGCTGAAGTCCGCTTGCCAACGCCGACCGGCAGGCGCGCGCTCCCAGCCATAATCCTCGGCGAGCTGCGTCAAGTCCACGTAGTAGCCCGCCGGCACGGTTTCCTTCAGCCGCCCGCCGCGTTCGTAGTCTTCCACTTGCTGGCGTGCGCCGAAGTCCCAGGGCAAACGGCGCAACGGTTCGCCCAACGCGCCGTTTTGTGCGTCTTCCACCACGCGCACATACACGCGCCAGTACGTGCCGACTTCCACGTCCTCGCGCGCCACTTCCACCGGCGCGGGCGGTCCGGCATAAACCAATTCGCGCTCAAAGGAAATCGCCCGCCCTGCATAATGCCAATTTTTGCGCGGCTCGCCTGGCTCCGGCGGACGGTCTGGCGGCCAAAAGGCGTCTTCCAGCGTACCCAGGAAGTCATAGCCCACGCGCTCCAGCACGCGCACGCGCAGCGCCTCGAACGAGTCGTTGATGCGGTCGGAAAGGTACGGTTGCGGCGCGGTGACGTTGTTCAAAAGCGCCATGCCGTAAAGCCCGTTGGCTTTTTGCGCGACTTGTTCTTCGTACAGCGGCGCGCTGATCTCGGCGCTGGGCGGTACGCCCCCACTCGCCACGAACGGCCCGGGCAGCGGCGTCGGTGTCCAGTCCGGATCGACAGCGGGGTAATTGAGCGAAACGGCATCCGTCGCCGCGCCGAAAGCGCCCCACGTGCCGGTGAGGATTTGCGAACGGTGCGGCACGCGCCCGATGTCCAGCATATAGGCGATGCTGCCGTCGTTGGGTGCCCAGGTGGGCATCTTGCCGCGCCCGACCAAAGTGGCTTCGGTGTCCGGCTGTTCCATCGGCTTCACATAGACACCCTCCACACCTTCCACCACGCCGCTATAGGCAATCAGCGCCCCGTCGTGGCTCCAAGCGGGGTAATCTTCGTTGACCTCCGGCGTGCTCGTCAAATTGACCGCCAGCGCATCGCCGCCGCCCGCGTCCAAGCTGAGCACGAAAATATCTTGGTTGCCGGTGCGCCAGCTCGTGAAGGCAATATGCCGCCCGTCCGGCGACCAGGCCGGTTCGATGTCCGGCCCCGCCGTGAAGGTGGCGCGGTAAGCGCCTTCCTGGGCGGCGCGGGCTGGGTCGCTGCTGATGATGTAAATATCCAGGTCTTGCGTGTCGTTGTTATAGCCCTCGTAGGCGATGTAAGCCCCGTCCGGTGACCAGGTGGGCGCGCCCTCAAAGCCCGGGGTATAGGTCAAGCGCACAATGGCGCCCGTGTCCATCTCCAAAATGTACAGTTCCCAATTGCCCTCGCGGTTGCTGGCAAAGACCACGCGCCGCCCGT
This sequence comes from uncultured Anaerolineaceae bacterium, assembly GCA_964655405.1. GTDB lineage: Bacteria > Chloroflexota > Anaerolineae > Aggregatilineales > Aggregatilineaceae > JALSSH01. Next base: position 2,544 of record CAZZNC010000229.1, read on the forward strand.
CCGGTGACCAGGCGGGGTCGCGTTCGTCGGCAGGCGAGTTGGTCAGCCGCAGCGGGGCGCTTTGGCCCACACTCAGCGCCCAAAGATCGTCCTGGCCGTTTTCGCGCAGTGTAAAAACCAGGCTGCCGCCTACGCGCAACGGGTCGGGAATGGGGGTAAGTGTGGGAACGGCGGTGGGAAAAAGCGCAGTCGGTGCGCTGGTCTCTTGTGCTTGCGGCCACACGCCGCCAGCGGGCAGCGTGGGCGTGCTTTGCTGCGTGGTTTGCAGCACCACCACCGCCAGCAACACGAGCAGCAACAGCACCGCAAAGGCGCTCAGCGCGCGGTTTTGCGCCAGCAGCGGATCGCGCACGACGGGCGGCTCCATCTCGATCTCCAGCGCACGCTGAGCCATGCGCGCTTGCCGCCGCGCGGACGTGCCTTCGACCACGTCTTGGGTCACGTCGTAGGCGTGTTGGGCGGTGCGCGCTGTGCCGGTGGCGACGGCGACGCTGAGCTGCACAAAGCCGACCACCGCCATCACCGCACCTGTGACCAGCGCAAAAAGCCCCACTTTCAGGTGGGTGGCTTGCTGAACCGTGATCATGCCCGCCCAAGCCGCCAGGCGCAAAAAGGCGTTGCCCAGGCGGTCGGTCAGGCGAAAGGCGCGCACAAGCATAAACAGCCCCGCTCTCTATCGTTTCACGTATGGGATAGGCTGCCCCATCCCGTCAACCGCGCACATTCTATAGAAAAAGAAGGCGTGGAGCAACTTGGGTGCGTTTGGACGTGGGGGGCGCGGGAGCAACGCTCCCGCCCCTCGCTCACCACTCCAAATCGTCGTCGGAAAGTTCATCGTCGTTCGCGCCGTTCGCACCCTCCGTGCTTTCGTCGGAGGTCTCTTCGGCCTGCGGCGGTGGCGCCGCGTTCTCTTCCCATTGTTCCTCGGGCGCGTCGGGAATCACGGCGTGCAAAATGGACTGCTCGCGGCGTTTGGGCGTGAAGTGGATCGGGCCTTCCACCCAATCCCCCACCGGCACGCGGCTCAGGTCGGTTTCGTCGGGTTGCTGTTCTTGTTCGGCTTCGCGTTCTTCGCGCCGCCCCGGGAACCACAAGTCTTCCAGCCAGTCCAGCAACTCGGCGATCATCTGCGGCGTCATGCGCGCGGCGGCCTCATAACCGACGGGCGAAAACGCATACACGCGCCCGAAATGCTCGCGCACCACAAAGATCAAATGCGGTTCTTCCCAACGTTCGCGCGTCCAAAGAAAGGTGATGCCGTTGGCCCGCCGCATCAAGTCCAACCAGCGGCTGCGGTCGGCTTCCATCAGCGGCGAAAGCTGAAAACGTAGCGCCACCACGCTGAAAAGCGTAAAGGTGAAGTCCAGGGCGGCGGTTTCGTCGGTGTAAGCGTCCACGTTGAGCGTCAGCGCATCGTCATTGCTGGCGAAAATGGCTGTTGCGCGCCGCCCCAAAGGACGATCCGGTGGGGGATAGAATTTCACACGCGAAAGCAGCGGCGTATTGCTGAAACGCTGCACCAAATCGGTATCCAGATCGATTTCGCCGGAGAAAAATTGCTGCACGGTGATCGGCGCGCTGGTTTGGATGCTGTGCTGATGCCCCGATTCGCGCAGCTCCAAGCCCAAGCGCTGACGATCTTGGTTGGTGATGCGGCGCGTAAACTCGCGGGTTAAGCGGATCAGTTCTTCGACCGGAATTTCGTCTAGATCGCTCGACGGCCTGGCGGGCCGGTTATTCTGTTCGGACATGGTACGTTTCGCTCACTTGGTGGGCTGCCGGTTGCCGCACATTATACGGCACGCGCTCCAAAATGGCTATCGGCGCAGGGCCGCGTGGTGCGTTCGGAGTTGGGGGCGCTGCGCTCAGCCCCCCGCAAGGGCGCTTCGCCCCCTGGACCCCGCCTCGCCGCCGCTTTTGGCACAACCGCGCCCGACAAGCTATGATCCCCGCGCACCCGTTCCGACCGCGCACCCGCAGGAGTTGCCCCACCGTGAAGCTGCCGCACCGCCACATACTCGCTGCCTTCGCTCTGGCCGTCGCGCTGATGTTGAGTGCGTGCGGTTCGGCGCACAGCGTCCCGCCCACTTCCATCGTGACGCCTCATCCCACCCTGCTCGTAGAAGGGCCACCCTGCCACCTGGACTACAACTTGCCCTACTACCTCACCGGCATCATTTGCTTTGAGCGCCTCTATGACCGCGTGCCCACGCCGGAAGCCGCGCCCGAACTCGGCGGCCTGGCCTTCGCACCGGACGGCACGCTCTTTGTGGCGCGTCCCGCCACCGGCACGCTCTGGGCGCTGCGCGACGTGGACGGGGACGGCTTCCCGAACGCGCCTTACCAGGTAGCGAGCGGCCTGCCTCACCCCACCGCGCTTACCTACCACGCGGGCGCGCTCTACGTAGCCGCCGAAGGGGGACTTTTCCGCGTGGAGCTGGATGCGCGTGGCTTGGTGCGCCGCACCGCGCAGCTTGCCGACGCCCTTACCGCGCCGACCGGTCTTTGGCC
>CAZZNC010000230.1:0-5044 GCA_964655405.1 uncultured Anaerolineaceae bacterium
GCCGGAAATCCTGACGCGCGTGCCCGGGGTGGGCAAAAAACTCGCCCAGCGCATGATTCTCGAACTCAAAGATCGGCTCAAGGTGCAGCCAATGGGCGAACTGGCGGCCATCAGCGAAGTGGATACCGACGTGCTGGCCGCGCTGACCGCGCTGGGCTACAGTGTGGTGGAAGCGCAAGCCGCGTTGCAATCCATCCCGCGCGACGCGCCCTTGGATGTGGAAACGCGCGTGCGTCTAGCGTTGGAATATTTCAGTTAAACAGGGAGACGAAACCCGATGCCCGTGCCGCAAGAGCTAATCGGTAAGCGCGTAGACGTGTTGGATCGCGGTTGGATCGAGTTGCAAGACGTGATGGGCGACGACCTGGCGATTGTCAACGCGGCGCGTGTTTCCTTCTTGGGAGAAAGCAAGGGGCCGGAGCGCGACAAAAAGCTGCTCTTTTACCTGCTGGAACATCACCACACGTCCCCGTTTGAACAAGTGGAGTTTAAGTTCCGCGTGCGCGCGCCGTTGGTCACCTGGTGGCAATGGGTGCGGCATCGCACCTTCCACTATCAGAGCGTCAACGCCCAATCGGGGCGCTATACGCCTTTCCAAGACGACGACTTTTACGCCCCGCTCGCCTGGCGTGCCCAAGCCCGCACCAACAAGCAGGCCAGCGCGGGCACGGTGAGCGAGCAGGATGCCGCCGAACTCGACGCACTGCTGCAAGCGCACTACGCGCAGAGCTACGCGCTTTACGAACAGGCGCTGGAACGCGGCGTGGCGCGCGAGCTGGCGCGGCTGTTTTTGCCCGCCTTCGCGCTGTACTACACCTGGATTGTGAAGGTGGACGCGCTGAATTTGATGCATTTCTTGCAGCTGCGCATGGCGCGCGAAGCGCAGCACGAGATCCGCGTTTACGCCCGAGCGATCTACGCAGACTTTTTCCGCCCCGCCCTGCCCTGGACGGCGGAAGCCTTCGAGCGCTTCGTCTTGGGCGGGTAGGCGGGGGCGTTGCCCCCACGCTCATTGGCAATTGACGTTCGCCAAATGCTCTTCGTAGGTTTCCGCGAAAACTTCCCCGCTGCCGTCACAAGCCGCCGTGTGGAAACGGTAAGCCGTGTTGGGCGGATACACCGCCGCCGTGATAGCGCTCAAGCCCGGGTTGCAAATCGGCGCAGGCGGCAGCCCGGGGTATTTGTACGTGTTGTAGGGCGAATCCACGTCAATATCGCTGCCGCGCACACGCGGCCACCACGCCCCCGGGTGTCCCAGCGCATACTGGATCGTCACCGTGTCGCCCAACCGCCCGCCCGCACGGTAATTGTTGTAATCCACGCTGGCAACCAGGCGCTGCGTTTCAGGCGTGCGTGATTCGCGTTGCACAATCGAGGCAATGATCAGCGCCTGGTAAAACGAAACGCCCTGCGCGGTCGCGTCCGCGCGCATCTGCGGAGAGACGTTCGCTGCAAACGCGCTCAGCAGCATGTCGCGGAATTGCTCGGCGCTGGTGTCGTTTTGCAACGTGTACGTCCCCGGGAAAAGAAAGCCTTCCATCGAAGCACCCGCCGGTCGCTCCATCACAAAATCAAAGGGCGCGCCCACGCCCGGGCCGGTCACCGCCAGGAAGTCCGCGCCGGTGAAGCTCACCGCTGCGTTTTGCACCGCCTCGGCGATCTGCTCGCGGCGCCAACCTTCGCGCACAGTGATCGTACAAGGGCAGCTCGGCGTGCGCGGCCCGCTGACTGCGAGCGCCTCTGGCGGCACATAAGGTTCGGAAGGTGGCGCATTTTCAGCAGCCCCGGGCGGCAAATAGAGCACCTGTCCCACGAGCAAATAGCGGCTGGTCAGGCAGTTGGCGGCTACGAGGTCGTCCACCGTCAAGCCTGCATCCGTTCCCGCGCCCAACACGAACGCGAAAAGCGTGTCGCCGTCTTGCACCACATAGCGTTCCCAGCCTTCCGGCGGCGTACACGTCGCGCCGTCCGAGGCGGTCGGGGTGACGCTGGACACTTCCGCCACGGCCAACGGTGTGACGTCGGCAGAAGGCGGCGTGATTGTGGCGGGCAGCGGCGCAACCCACGTGGACGGAGGCGCTACCATCCCCGCACGTGTGGCAGTGGGTGGCAACGTGGGCACGGCGGTCGGCGTGGGGCTGGGCGTCACGCTCGCGGTAGGGGAAGGCGTCGCCGTCGGCGGAGCGGTCACCGCGCCCAAAGTCGGCAGCCCGCCCGCCACCCGAGAAACCGTCACAGACGGCGCGGGCACGTCTTGCAGACGGTCGTGGACGATCAACACCAACACCGCCCCCCACGCCAAAATCCCGCCCACGATCAAGGCCCAGGCCAACATGCTCAAATGCGCCGTGCGCTCAGATGCAGACATAGTCGCTTCACACTGCTCCCTTTTCCACCAACACCAGCGCCGATTTTACCACCTTGCGCACACGCTCCAAACCCACAACGCGAAGCGTAGAAGCAGCGTCGGGCAAACACAAGGTGACATCAATCGGCGCGGAGGCGTTCGGGTGTGGGCGCGAGATCGTGGGCGCACCGACCCTTGACCCCGCCGCGCGAACGCAACGGGACGAATGCGCTCGGCGACCGTGCGTCGCCGTTGAGCGTCCGCCGTCGCGGGCGCGCCGCCCGCCCCGCGCTCCGCGCGGCGCAAAGCGGCGAAAGCCGCTTTGGTGCGCCATTCGGCGCACGGCGGCGCGCCCCATGCGCACGGTAACGGCCCAAACTCCCCTGACCGACGCGCGTCCATACACAAACGCCGCGAGGCGCGCGGGGGCAAAGCCAACGTCCAAACGCAGCGCATCGGGGCATTTTCTTTGCTCTTGCGGATTTGGCGCATATACTGGTTATAGTGCTACTCTGAGACATCTGCCCGCTGACCAGCCACTTATCGCAGCACGGAGGACACGTTATGCCCCCAGTCCCTTACGTCTTGATCTTCGATCCTGACGCCACGTCTGGACGCTGGTTGCTCGAAAACCTGGAGCAAATCCACATTGCGGCACACTGGGTCCCCAGCGTCCAAGAGCTGCTGACCGTTGCCGAACAACGGTCGCCGGTCGTCTGCCTGTATACGCTGCGCCCCCCCATTCCCCAGGCGCTCAAGCGGCTAACCGACCTCATCCAAGAACCACGTTTCGCGCATACCGCCTTCATCGGCGTTGGCGCGCTGCCCAACAAGCACGCCGCCTTCGAAGCCGGTGCCGACGATTATCTGATCACGCCGCCGGACATCATCGAGCTGCGCCAATGCGTTCGGCTCCACATGGACCGCGCCGCGCTGGAAGCACGCCTGGTCGCCGAAACACGCATCACACAAGAAATGGAAGCGCTAGAAGAAGCCGCCACCGCCGAAACCGTCACCTCAGCCGAAGCGCTCACCTTGCTGGAACACGTGGCCGAACTCACCCGCGAGCGTGACCTTTACGAAACGATTTTGCGCACGGCGGGCAACCCCCTTGCCTTCATCGCGCCGGAGGGCACCGCCTACTACGTCAATCCGGCTTGGCAACGCTACTTCGGCCCTGCCGAAACGCTGTTGGACAGCCCCGGGTGGCCGCCCCACACCGACAACCCCGAAGCCGACCGCGCGTTGCAAGCAGCCATCACACAGATCGCGCCCTGGCAGGGAAGCGCAAGCCTTCTCACGCTCGATAGCCAGTGGGTGGAAATGTACATGCTGTTGTCACCGGTGACAACAGCCGATAGAGGATTGTACGGGTATACGCTCGTGCTGATGGACGTCAGCGCCCAGCAAATGCCCAAGACGCTGCGCGCCAACCTGGTTGCGCAGGCCATCACCGAGCTGCGCTCCCCGCTCAGCAATTTGAAGGTGCGCCACTATCTGCTGCAAGCCGCCCCGCCCGACCAGTCCGAAACGCACCTGCAAGCACTCGGCGAAGGCATCGAACACCTGACGCGCGTGCTGGATAGAATCGCCGAGCTTTTCTCTCTGGACGGGGGGCTGACCAATTTCACCTTCAGACCGCTAGACCTCAACCAACTGGTACAGGGCGTGGCCGCGCGCTATCAAGCCCAGAGCAACGCGCGTCAAATGACCTTTCGTGTCATCCCTTACGGCAACTTGCCCCACGTCGTCGGCGACACCCCCCACCTGGCACATGCACTCGGTTTGCTGCTGGAATGTCTCATGCAACATTCACCAGCCAACGCACCGATCACGCTGGAAGTGGGCATCAACCGCGCCGCCGAACATTCCTTCGCCACCGTGCAAATCCGCAACGCCGAGATCACGACGGCGCGTGATATGTCCATCACCGCCTATCTGCGCAGCGCATGGGGGACAGAAACGTCCGCCGCTTCCGAGCCGCGCATTGCCCTCACCATCGCCCAAGAGATTGTGCGGCTCCACAAAGGGATGCTCACCGTCACCCAAGAAGCAGCCGACCGCTATGCCATGACGGTCTGGCTGCCTCTGGATGTTCGGAAAGAAAGCGCTCCGCCAGATACGTTCTGACTACAAGTCGGGGATGAGGTATTGGCAAACCTCGTCCCCACACGTTTGACAGCTCAAACGTTGCGTGCGCACGCCCAACAAGTTTTCCATCAAACGCTGATCCATCGCGCACAGTTCCGGCGACTGGCTGGAAACCTGTTCATACGGGCAACTGATGACGGTCAGCAACGCGCCATCCCCATTGCGGCGCACCGAGACGGTGTAGCCGGAATGCTCGAGGAACTCTTGCAAGTGTTGCAGACGCACTTCCGGCGGGCCATCCGGCAACACTGCCCGCCGCGCCATTTCGTCCGCCACCCCTTGCAAAATGCGCGTGACGGTTTCGTGCGTCAACTGCTTCTTCATTTCCGCCAGCAACCCCGCCGCCAGCCCCTGATAATTGTTGGGGAAGTAGTCCGAAGCGCGGTCGGTGAGGCTGTAGACGTATTGCGGACGCCCGGGGGCACTGCGTCGGCGCACCGTTGGCGCGGCGACCAACCCGTCCCCGCGCAAGATCTCCAGATGATGCCGCACAGTCACCGCTGTGATCTTGCCGATGCGTTGCGTCAGGCCCTGCACGATCTCGTC
>CAZZNC010000231.1:0-5027 GCA_964655405.1 uncultured Anaerolineaceae bacterium
TCGCAGCTCCACATCTTCGATCTGCACGAGGACATCCGCACTTACGGGCGCGGCCATGAGGACATCTACACCCAGGCAACGGCCAACCGAGTCCGCTTCCTGCGCTTTCATGGCAACGAGCGCCCCCAGGTGCTGCGCGCGCCGGAAGGCGACCCCCACCCGTTGATCGTGCGGGTCAAAGACTACCTGACCCAGGCGCAAGAACTCGACGTGCCCGCCGACTTGGTCGTGCTGGTTACGGGCATGTTGCCCAACCCCGTAGACGACCTCATCACCTTGCTGAAGATTGCAGCGGGGACGGATCGGTTTTTGTTGGAAGTGCACCCCAAGCTCAAGCCCGTTGAGACGGCGGTGCCCGGGGTGGTGTTGGCGGGCACCGCGCAAGGCCCCATGAACATTCAAGAAGCCTGTGCGGCGGCCTCAGCGTCGGCGGCAAAGGTGGCCGTTTTGCTGGGGCAAGGCTCGGTGACGCTGGAGCCGTTCGTGGCGCGGGTGGACCCGAACCGATGCGACGGCACGGGGCAATGCGTCCAGGTGTGCGCCTATGAGGACGCCATCACGTTGCAAACGACGCAAATCAACGGGCGCGCGGTGCAAAAAGCCGTCGTGACGCCCGCCAACTGTGTCGGCTGCGGCGCCTGTGTGAGCGCCTGCCCCAATCACGCGATAGACGTGCAGGGGTGGACGTTGGCGCAATATGAGGCGATGCTCGACGCGCTGGCCGCGCCGTTGCCCGTCCAGGAGGAAACGCCATGTCGTTGAGCCGAGAAGAACTGCGGCAACGTTCGGCGGCGCTCAAAAAAGTACGCGAACAGCATCGGGAAAGCGTAGAGCGCACCCGCGCGTTGCTCAAACAACAGCAAGCCGTGCGGCGGCAAATCTGCCAACAACTGCGCAGCGGGCCGAAGATCGTGCCGGAGATCGCCGCCGCGACCGGCCTGGCGGCGCATGAGGTGCTTTGGCACATCACCGCGATGAAAAAATACGACCAGGTCGTCGAAATGGATCGCTGCGGGGAGTATTACCAATACGCGCTGGCAAAGGATGGCAAAGCATGAGCACACGTGTTGATCCTTTGTTGCTGGACGAGATCAAAGCCTACGGCGCGATCAATCCGGAAGCGTGCATCAACTGCGGCACGTGCACGGCCATCTGCCCGCTCACCGACGACGATCACCCGTTCCCGCGTGGCGTGATCCGCCTGTTGCAAGTGGGGCTGGGCGAACAACTGCTGGCAAGCGTTGACCCTTGGATGTGCTACTACTGCGGGGACTGCACCAAAACGTGCCCCAAAGGGGCTGAGCCTGCCGAAACGATGATGGCAACGCGCCGTTGGCTGATCGCGCAATACGACCGTTCGGGGCACGGCGCCAGGCTCTACACCTCCGAGCGGGCGGTGTTCTGGCTGATCTTGCGCTATGTGGTGCTGACGCTGGTGGCGTTCGCAGTGTATCACGCCGCTACTGGCTTCGAACACATCGTGACCGCGCGCGTGGAACTCAACACGTTTGCGCCGGTGTTGTTGGTGTGGGCGTTCGTGTTGCTGCATTTCGGCATCCTGGCCGTGCGCCTGGGGCGGAACACGCTCAACATGGCGCGCCACGTCATGCGGCCCACACTCAGCGAGACTTCCATCCCGCTTTCGGTCTACGTGCGCGAGTTCCAAACGTTCGTCGCCCACTTCCTCACCCAAAAGCGCTGGCGCGACTGTAGCCCCAGCGACCATAGACGCTGGCTCAAGCATCTTCTGCTGGTCTCCGGCTACGTGACGATGCTGGTGTTGGTGGTGGGGCTGTTGTGGTGGTTCCAAACCGACAACATCTACCCGCTCTATCACCCGCAGCGCTGGCTGGGATACTACGCGACTATCGTGCTGATCCTGATGTCCGCCGAAGCCCTGATCGGGCGGCGCCGTAAGCAGGAGGAGGTGCACCGGCACTCGCACCACAGCGATTGGCTTTTCCCGTTGTTCATCCTGGTAGGCTCGGTGACGGGCATCCTGGTGCACATCTTCCGCTATGCGGGGTGGGCCTGGCCGACCTACATCATGTACATGGTGCACCTGATGGCCGTCTTCGCCATGTTGGACACCGAAGTCGGGGTCGGGAAGTGGACCCACATGGTGTACCGTCCCCTGGCGATGTATTTGGACGCCGTCCGCAAGCGCGCCACCGAAGAACAAGCCTTGCCCGAATTCGTATCGGCGGGGGCGGACTAAAAACCGCCGACCACGCCCAAACAACGCTACCGACAAAAGGGGGAAAACGTCATGTCAACCGAAACAACGCTTTTCTGGCTCATTCACATCTTTATAGGCATCGTGCTTCCCGTCCTCACCTTTCGAGGATGTTGCAGGGAACAGGAAGAGACGAGCGCGTACTCGGATGCTTCCTCCGGCTAGTTTTGAAGGCATCCGCGCATCGTCGCCAAAGTGCATACTATCAAGGAGAAAGTACATATGAGCGAAAACGGAAACGGCCCAATGGTGATCATTTGCAACAACGACAGCGCCGGCGTGATGCCCACCTTCATCATGGGGGCTTCAGGTGTGGGCATCGGCGAGGACGTGATCATGTTCTTCACCCCGGGCGGGGCGAAAGCACTGCTCAAAGGTGAGTTGGAGAAGTTCCAGGGCAAAAAAGGCTTGCCGGACCCCGTCGAGCTTTTCGACACCATCCTAGACGAAGGGGGACGGATCATCCTGTGCGAGTTGGCGCTTGAAAACAAGGGCATCCGCAAGGAAGATTTGCGCGACGAACGGATCGAAGTTCTCAACGCGCCCTCGTTCCTCTTGCAAGCTCAAGGAGCGGGCATCACCTTCACGTTCTAGCGGCGTCCGGCCCATCACGAGAGCCACCAAGCAGCGCCATTTCCGCCGGAAGTGGCGCTGTTTGCATTCAAAAGCCTTTTACCTTTCGGCCAAACGGAGCAAATCCGCATTAGAGGGGTGATGCACAAAGCCCCAAAAAGCCTCGATGGCGCGGTTGGTTTTGTGGATTTCCGGCTTGATCAAGTACACCTTGCGGTGCAGCTCGCAGCCCATCACCGGAATTTCGACCACCGTCCCCTTATCCAACGCCCATGCCGCCGCCAGGCGCGAAACGAACGACACACCAAAGCCCGTTTCCACCGTCTTGACGATGGCTTCTGCGTTCCCCAGCTCCAAAAAAAGGTTTATGTCGTCGAGGATGATGCCGTGTTTGCCCAGCTCGGCGAGCATGGTGCGGCGCGTGCCGGAGGTGGGTTCACGGATGATCATGGGGCATTCCAACAACTCGTAAGGCTCGATATATGGGCGTCTGATCCAGGGATGGTCGGCGGGCACGATGAGCACGATGTGATCGCTGAAGAACTCCTGGCATTCCATCCCGTCACCGCAAGCGTCATAGCTCACCACGCCCAAATCGGCTTCTTCTTGGAGGAGCTGGGGCACGACAAAAGAGGACGTGCAACGCATGATCGAGATATGGACGCCCGGGTGCAACTTGCGAAAGCGCGCGGCAAATTGCGGCAAAATGTACTTTCCGGTCGTCGTGCTGCAAGCGATGCGCAGCTGCCCCACGACGGTGCTGTCCAGCGATTCCATCATTTGCTGGATGGTGATGGTCTCATGGATCAATTTGCGCGCACGGGGCACGAGCAAAGCGCCCGCCTCGGTCAAGCGGAGCTTGCCGCCGCTCCGTTCGAACAGCACCACGCCCAAATCGCGCTCCAACACTTTGATCTGGTGGCTGATCGTGGGTTGTGTCAGGTGCAATTGGGTCGCCGCCTTAGAAAAGCTCATGTTCTGAGCGACGTGCAAAAACGTTTGGAGCTTGGTTAGGTCTAGCATCCCTTTTCGTCCTCGTCTCCAGCGTGCTGCGCGAGCTTGCATCAATCTTTTAGAGATAGTACCGTATGCTAGGTTCTGGTGATAAACAAAGTATCTTCCTGGGAGATTTGGCATAGAAATGCCCGACTCACATTGACCCAACCGTGAGACGGAACAATGATAGGCAGTTTTGATGGTTTTTGTTTGTATATGTTGTGATTGTGGGTGACGTGGCGCAACACATTGCGCCCTTGCTCAAACGGTGCGGGCCAAAACCGGCTTGCAGCAATAGTGAACTGATCACGATGGGGTTGGAGAGTGAATGTCGGGGTTGGGATTTGGAAACAAACGTGTTGAGTTATCGGACGAGCATTGTGACTTGTTTTCGTATATTTCCACGCATACGTCGTTGGGGAATACGGCCACGATCCCCGTGAGAACGATTATGATGGTGGGGCGATCTCTATTCCTATGGATAGAGTGAGCGAGCCGCACGCGGAGCGCTTGTGAGCCACGCCGTGAGCACTTTTTTTCTCACCGCAACACCGGGGCAGGGACACTAGGTGAAATGCAAGTTACAGGACAAGTTTTGGAACAGCGCGTTCGATCAATTTTGACAGGCGGGATAACAGGAGAACAATAGATATGGCATATGGTAACTGGGACGAGATCATCGCGGAATATCAGGAGATGTTTAGCAAAAGTCCACGCACTAGGGAACACGCTCTGGAGATGCTTAGTTTGATTCCATCTATCAGGAACAATCCTGCTTTTCAAACGGTCATTCCCATCACATCACACGCGAAGTTGTTCCTAGAAGTGCCTCAGAAACGAACAAGAATTGGTGTGTGGTATGAGAAGGGAGTGTACACTATCAATCTATACGACCCTAGTTTATCGGATGCTGAACTCACGCATTACGACAGCGAAGTTACAAGCGTTGATGCCGATCAAGTTATTTTAGTGCTGGAGAGTTACTTGAGAAAGGTGAGTACAAACGAACGTTACCCCTGAATTTGTTTCAGTCAGCAGAATATTTTTGCAAGCAGACTCTTTTTGCATAATTGTTTGGATATATTGGCTCAGCAAACGCTATTGGCGCCGATCAATTGGTGCGTATTGGGCGCATTATGTCGTCCGCTGGCAACACGCTTGGCTCGGGATGTTGCGTATACTGAGTGTTATGATACGCCTTATGTGAAATTAAAACGCGAAA
>CAZZNC010000232.1:0-5002 GCA_964655405.1 uncultured Anaerolineaceae bacterium
TGCGCACGCGGATCGCGTTGGTGCGTGAGCGCGACGCTGGTTTTCGTGGCGCAGCCCCGCCCAGCGCTGAAAGCGGCATCAATGAACCGATCACGCGCAGCTATCCGCTCCCTCCGCTGCCGGAACGTGCTACTTTGCTTGCCGCCGACGGCTCGCAGATTTACCCCGATCTGCACGCGCCCGCGCTGTACTATCTGCTCAACCTGGGCGTGTTCGTTTACCATCACGGCCTGGACGCGCTGCCGAAAGAGATCATCGAGCCGCAATTGCATTACGAGGACAGCGCGCTGCGCGACAAGCGCGGCCACCTGGTCACCAATACCACCGTCAACGCGCGACGCACGTTGCAAGAGTTGCATATCTTGCGACGCGAGACACGGGCACACCAAGATGTGCCCCATCCGCTGATTGCGCTGACCGATGGGCCGCTGCTCTGGTGGGCCAACAAAGAGATCACCGACGGGCGCGCGCTGGAAAAGTTGTACTTTGGGCATTTGGTGGGCTTCCATGACATTGATGCCTACACCCGCAGCCACCACGATCAACCCACCGCATTGGTCGGCTATGTGGATCGTCCGTCCAGCGCCTTTTTGGTGAGCCTGGTGCATCTGATGAGCCTGGCCGATGAGGCTGTGCGCACCGAATATCTGCACACCAACGGCGAGTTCGAGGGCGTGGAGGATAGCGCGCTGATGCTGCGGCTGCTCGGCCCTGGCGAGCGCTCCGCGATTTTGGTGCAACAGTCCCCCAGCAACAAGAACTATCACGAAAGAGGCGAAAGCTACGAGATCGCGTTTTTCTATCTGCACGTGGGCACGGCAGACCGCTTCCACTTGGCGCGCGTGGAAATCCCGATGTGGGTGGCGCAAAACCGCCAAGCGGTAGACGCCGTGCACGCGCTGCTGTATGCGCAGTGCGAAATCATGTGGCGCTACCCGTATGCACTGACCCGCGCCGACGAGTTGGCGGTGGTGCGCGGCCATGAAAAGCAGCATCTGTCTCAGATGATCGAGGTGCGCTTGCGTGAAGGCGCCCAAACGGTGGAATATTCCCAAAAGCAGGCGAGTAAATCAGTGCGGCATGGACGCAAACATTACCAACGTCCGCACCGTTGACGTGGAAAGGGGAACTCCCAATTATGACCGAAACAGCTTCAGAACCCCGCATCGGCAAGGTGCTACGTGCCAGCACGACCGGTTTCGTTTGCGGCACGCCCAGCCAAGATTTTGCGCTGCCCTCGTTCGGCGCGTTTGTGCAAGCGCGCCCCTCGGACGGGCAGAGCATTACCGTCATCGGATTGATCCACGCCATCAGCATTGACGACGACCCGCTCGTGCGGCAGATGGTGCTTTCTGGCACGCACAACGAGGCGCTGGTCAACGATCAGCGCGTCAACCGTTTGGTGCCGGTGGAAATCAGCGTGTTGAATGTAGGCTACATGGCCGACGGCGCCGTCTTCCACACCCTGCCGCCGCGCCCGCCGTTGAGTTTGGACGAAGTGCAGCTTTGCGACGAGGCTTTGGTACAGCGCTTCACAGCGCAGCTGGACTTTTTGCGCCTGGTGCTCAGCGCCGGCGACCTGCCCACCGAAGAACTGCTTGCTGCCGCGTTGAAGCACGCTTCCGACGCGCGTCCCCCTTCACAACGACGCGAGTTTCTGATCGACGCCGGACGCCAGATCGCCACGTTGTGGGGGCAGGACTTGGCGCGTTTGCAACACGTCCTGCGCCTAATTCGCGCCGCATTATGAAGATTGCCCGATCCCCTTTGAGCGCACACGAGGAACGTACCCATGACCGCACATGATCCGACTTTGCCCGAACGTCCCGACCCCGACGATCTGGACGCTTGGTTTGCTTCCGCCCCTCCGATGCCTACTGTCGCCGCAGGACGACGGCAGCTTGGCGTGATTGTCGGTGGCTCGCTCAATCGCGGCTTGGAAGTGAAGCTCGACCGCGACACCGATCTCGAAGCGCTGTCCGTAGGGAGCTACGTCGTCGTACAGGGACGGCACAAGGATTTTTTCTGCATGATCACAGATATTGCGCTGGAAGCGGCCAACCCCGCCATTCGCTACGACCCGCCGGACACCGGCGATCCGTTTTTGGCGGCGGTGTATAGCGGCACGGCAGCTTACGGCGTGCTATACGTGGCCCCCGTGCTGGTTATTGACCGCGAGGAAGGCGCGCCCCGCCCCGTCAAGACCGTGCCTGCGCACTTCACGCCCGTGCAAACGGCCACTGCCGAGGACGTCAACCGCATCTTCGGCGAGGAAGACGCCGAGCATTTCAACATCGGCGCGCCGTTGGAACTCGAGCACACGCAAGTCAACCTCGACTTGCGCCGTTTGGTGGAGCGTTCGGTCGGTGTTTTCGGCAAGAGCGGCACGGGCAAAAGTTTCTTGACGCGCATGTTGATCTCCGGCATCATCAAGAACTCAGTCGCGGTCAACTTGATCTTCGATATGCACAACGATTACGGCTGGTCAGCACGGGACGAACGCGGCACGCAAGTCAAGGGGCTGCGGCAGCTTTTCGGCGCGGGCAAAGTCGCCATCTTCACGCTGGACGGCGAGGCTACACGGCGGCGCGGCGTGTCGCCGGATTACGAGGTGGTGATCCCCTACGAAGCCATCGAGCCGGAAGACCTGGCGATGCTCAAAACCACGCTCGACCTTTCCGACAGCATGATCGACGCGGCTTATGAGCTTTCCCGTCACTGGGGCAAAGGATGGATCGGCCAACTGATCCACGCGGACGCCGAGGAACTGAAGGAACTCAAGGAGGAGATCGCCGCCAGTCCCGCTTCGGTGCAGGCGCTCAAACGGCGCGTGCAACGCTTCCAGCGTTACGCCTTTTTGACCGAACAGGCGGAAGCAGACTCCGCCAAGCGCATCCTGGAGCACATCGAGCGCGGGGTGCATGTGGTGTTGGAGTTCGGGCGCTACGGCAGCGACCTCAGCGCCTATATTCTGGTCGCCAACTACCTGACGCGCCGCATCCACAGTATGTACGTGGAGCGCATGGAAAAGGCGCTCGGAGACACGGCGCTAGAGCCGCCCCAATTGCTGATCACCATTGAGGAAGCGCACAAGTTCCTAGACCCGCAAATCGCGCGCCAAACCATCTTCGGCATCATCGCGCGTGAGCTGCGCAAATACAACGTGACTCTGCTGGTGGTTGACCAGCGACCCAGCGGCATCGATGAAGAGGTGATGAGCCAAATCGGCACGCGCATCACCGCGCTGCTGGATAACGAGCGCGACATTTCCGCCGTGCTGACCGGCGTCAGCGGCGCAGGTGGCTTGCGTGAGGTGCTGGCGCGGCTGGATACCAAACAGCAGGCGCTGATCTTGGGGCACGCCGTGCCGATGCCGGTGGTGGTGCAAACGCGCAGCTACGACACGAACTTTTACCGCGCCTTGGGGGTGGAAGACACGCCCAAAGCGTCGTCACCAAGCAAACCGAGCAGCCGTGAATCTCGTCGTTTGCGCTAAGGCGACGCCGCAGCTACACCAAGGGACACGGCACACGCCTCACGCTGCGTGGGTAGCCTGTTGTAGCCTTGTTTGAGGTGGCACAATGGTTGATTTGCAACCCCTAACCTGTCCCCTTTGCGGCAGCGCGCACGTGGAACGCGCCGCCGGAGGCATCTTTCGCTGTCGAAACTGCGGCGCGCGGCTGTTGTTGGTGGGCGCGCTGGGGCAATTGGTTGTGCCGGATGTTCAGGGGTGGGTAGACTGTCCGCGTTGCGGCACGCCCAACGCCGCCGAGCATTTCTTCTGCACACAGTGCGGCGCACCGGTGCGCTATAAGTGCCCAAACTGCGGAGCTGTGCGTCCGGCCAGCGAAAAAGTGTGCGGCGTGTGCGGTTACACCCAGGAACAAGCGCAAGCCGTGCTCCAAGCGCGCGCTCACAATCGCCGTTGGCGCAAGTACGCCGTCGCGTGGGGACTGGTGGGCGCGTTTGTGGTTGCCAGCGCGTGGCTGTGCGTGGTGACTTCAATGGACTGGCGCAACAACGCCACCGTTGAGGCCCTTTCCACCGCTCTTTTTTGTGCAACGCCGCTGGCCGGTGTGGGGGCAAGTGTGGGGGTATACATCTTCAAACGCCGCTCGCTGCCCGAAAAGCAATAAACGGCGCACAGAGCAACGCAGCGCCGCTCTGTGCGTATTAGGGAATAGAAAACGTTACGTTAGCCAGTGAATGCGAGGGAAACACACCATGACCGACAATCACACGCCCCCGAACCCTGAGGATATGGGCGAGCACTTGGACGAAGAACTCAAGGACACTGTCAACGAATGGACCGAAGAGGCCTCCGGTGGGAATGCAGAAGACCTTTCTGCACGCATTGACGAGCGGTTGCGCCGTTTGATCGCGAGTTGGGTCGGCGCAGAAGAAAGCGCCGATTGGAAGACCATCGGCTCCAAGATGGATACCAGCACGCGCGCGGCAATAGCACAATGGGTCGGTGAGAAAGAAGACGCCGACTGGGGCACGATTTCCGGACGCATGGAAAACCGCATCCGCACCGGTGTGGCACACTTGGTGGGCGCCAGCGCAAACAAGGAAGCCGATGTCTCGTGGACGGAGATCGGCGCCAAGATCGAACAAGACGTGCGCGGTTGGGTGAGCGGGCTGGTAGGCGCAGAAGAAAACGCCGACTGGAAATCCATCGGGGATCGCTTGGCAGAACAGGTACGCGCGGCAGTCGACAAAGTGAGCGAAAGTTTGCAAAAGGACAAGGAAAAAGCCGCCGAGGAACCTCCGGCCCACCCCGTAGAACGGATCGTGATTCAGAGCGGCGAAGAGCCTTCCGACGACGACACGCCGCACATTGAATCCGAAGAGCCGGTAGACTAAACAGCAATCGGCACACACACGCGCACATACATACACGACGGCGGCGCAGGGAAACGTTTCTCGCGCCGCCGTTTTTGCGTTAGCGGGAGTGTATGGGAGTCGAACCCACCGCGGCTTGCTCTGTGCAACCCGCCAC
>CAZZNC010000233.1:0-4984 GCA_964655405.1 uncultured Anaerolineaceae bacterium
TCCAACGAGGCCAACTAAGCAGCGCAGCGTAGCGCTTGAGGCGCGCGCTGATTGCGGCGGAGCACGTGGGGATGCAGAAGACACTGCCGAAGGTGGAGTTGCACGTACACCTGGAACGCGCGCTACGCTTCCAGACCGTGCAACGCATCATCCCGGGCTTTCCCCCCGACCGCTACGTGCGCGAGCTGCTGGGAATGCCCACCATGCGCCGCGAAGACTACTTGGCGCGCCGCCGTGCCGCGTTGGAGCTGTTGCAAAGCGAAGAGGCGCTGCGCATCGCCATCAAGGACTTGGCGCAGCAACTGGTTGAGGACGGCGTCAACTATGTGGAAATTCGCCTGGCGCCCTTTTTGCACGGGCGGCAGGGGCTTTCGCCGGAAAACGTGGTGCGCTGCGTGGTGGACTCGCTCAACCGCGCCTATCACGAAACGCGCCTGGACGCCCAGCTCATTTTGTGCACGGTCTACAGTGCTCCGGAGATCGAAAGCGAGGCCGTCGCGCATTTGGTAGAACGCTTCCAGGGGCTGCGCGTGGTCGGCTTCGGACTGATGGAAAATCCCTTTAGCGCGGCGGATTTTTCCGACGTGGATTGGTCGCTGGAAACGCACCAAAGCGCCTTCGACTTCACGTTGGAAAAAGGACTGCCGCGCCTGGTGGATGCCGACGAAACGGTGAGCGTGGAACGGTTGCGGGATATGTTCGCCTTCTACCGTCCGCGCCGTGTTGGGCACGCCCTGGCCTGCCTGGACGATTTCGAGTTGCAGACGCAAATGGAAGAGGCGGGCACGCATTTGGAAATGTGTCCGGCGCGCGACATGCAGTTGGGCTTGTTCCCCACCGCAGCCGAACACCCGCTCGACAGGTTGTATCGGCGGGGGCTTTCGGTGAGCATTTCCACTGACGGGCGCGTAACCACGCCGGTCACGTTGAGCGAAGTTTACGCCACACTGCAAAAGCATTGCGGGTGGCGCCAAGACGAGCTTTTCGCGTGTAACGCGCTGGCAATTCGGGCGTCTTTTGCGCCCCACAAGACCAAAGCATTGTTGGGTAAACGGCTGTCACGAGCCTATGAAAAACACGGGGGAAGGTGAAAAAACCGGTGATCATCCTCGACGGTAGCCAGGGAGAAGGCGGCGGGCAGATCGTGCGCAGCGCGGTTACGCTGAGCTGCATTACCGGCCAGGCGGTGCGCGTGGAAAAGGTGCGCGCGGGCCGCAAGACGGGCGGGCTACGTCCGCAACACGTGGCCGCCATTCGCGCCGCCGCCGAACTTTGCGATGCAGAGGTCAAAGGCGTGGCCGTGGGCAGCGCAGCGATCACGTTCGCACCACGCGCAGCAGTGCGCGCCGGTGTGTACGAATGGGCGGTCGGCACAGCAGGGTCGGCGGCGCTGGTGTTGCAAACCGTGCTGCTGCCGCTGGCGTTGGCGGAGGGACGCTCCGAGGTGCGCGTACACGGCGGCACACACGTCCCGCACAGTCCTTCGGGGCACTATGTGCGCGACGTATACGCGCCCGCGCTGTTGGAGCTGGGCGCAGAAGTGGAAATCTACGTCAGCGGGTATGGCTGGATACCGCAAGGGGGCGGCACGCTCAGCGCGTATGCGGGCGGAGGTGCGCGTTTGCGTGGCGTAAACGGGCGCGAACGCGGGCAATTGGAACGTGTATTCGGGGCGGCGGTGGGCTGCAATTTGCCTGCGCACATCCCGCAACGCATGGCGAACCGCGCGCGGAACTTGCTGGCGCCGCATTTGCTGGGCGTGACGGTGGATATCCGTCCGCAGCGCGTGCGCAGCGTCAGCACCGGCGCGGGCATCTTCTTGGCGGCGGAATACAGCAACGGGCGCGGCGGCGTGGGCGTGCTGGGGCGGCAGGGAATGCCCTCCGAAGTGGTGGCAGAACGCGCCGTGCAGGCTCTGCTGGCCTTTCACGATTCCGGCGCGGCAGTGGATCGCCACCTGGCCGATCAGTTGATCTTGCCGCTGGCGCTGGCTGAAGGACCGAGCGCGCTCCACGTCGAGGCGATCACGTCGCACTGCCGCACACAAGCAGCCGTTGTGCGGGCCTTTTTGCCGCGCGGCATTCACTTGGACGAACACACGCAAACTATCACCATAGAGGCGACATAAACGCTATGTTCGAAGTCATCTTTTTGGGCACGTCGGCCAGCGCGCCATCCATTCATCGCGGGCTTTCTGCGCAGGTGGTGCTGGTCAAGGACAAGCGCTTTTTGATCGACGTGGGAGAAGGCACACAGCGCCAAATTTTGAAGAGCGGGATCGGCTTCAAACGGCTTAACCGTGTCTTGATCACGCATGGACACTTGGATCATATCCTGGGGCTGGGCGGGCTGATGTCTACGTTCATGCGCTGGGAAAACATCGAGTTCCTGGAAATTTGGGGCGGGCGCTGGGCGTTGGAACGCATCCAAGATTTGCTCTACGGTGTGGTGCTGCGCGGCGTCAAACCGCCGATTCCGCTGCATTTGATCGACGTGCGCCCCGGTGTGCTGATGGAGTCGGCGGACTTCAGCGTTTCGGCGTTTTCGGTGGTACATCGCGGACGCGACTGCTATGGGTACATCTTCCAAGAAAAGCCGCGCCGCCCCTTCTTGGTGGAAAAAGCGGAGGCGCTGGGCGTGCCAGCGGGACCGGAACGGGCACAGTTGGTACGCGGCGAGCCGATCACGTTGGCCGATGGGCGCGTGATTCAGCCGGACGACGTGCTCGGAGAAAACATGCCCGGAGCGCGGCTGGTTTTCACCGGCGACGTGGCCGAAGTCACCGAGCCACTGCGTGAAGCGGCGCGCGGCGCTCATGCGCTGGTGATCGAAGCCACGTATTTGGACCAAGACGCGGAAATGGCGCGCGCGTTCGGGCACATGACCGCAGGGCAGTCGGCGCGCTTTGCCGCGGAAGTGGGCGTGCAGACGTTGCTGCTGACGCACGTTTCGCGCCGTTACCGCGAACGAGACGTGATCGAGGAAGCACAGCGTTATTTCCCCAATAGCTATGTGGTGCGTGACTTCGACCGTTTCGTGGTGGCGAAAGAACGTCCGGTGCAAAAAGTGGACGCTGCAACCCATCGCACGGCGGGGGCGACCTAGCCAGCGCGCGCGGCACTGACCGCGCCGCGCTGCGCTGATGTCGCCCGCCCCCGAGCGGCGCGCACGTCGCCCGCCGACCCGCCACTTTCGCGGCGGTCGGCGACCTCGCGCGCGCCGCTTTTGCGTTGCCCATGCGCAATCGGCGTATACTGAAAAAAACAGCAAGCATATAGAGGAGATCGGACGATGCGTCGGATTTACGCGCTCTGTGGCGTGTTGATGCTGCTGGTCACGCTGGGCGGAATGGGCACGCCCGTCGTCGCGCAAGGCGACGGGACGCTGCCGGCGGGCATTTGCGCGGGCGGGAGCGTGTGCGGCCCTTCCCCCAACGTGCCCTTCCCCACTTTTTCCACACTGACGCCCATACATTGGGGCGCCTTTCCCAGCTATGCCCTGGCGCGCAACTACACACCGGCGGAAGGGGGACGCGCGTGGTATGTGGCAACGGACGGGAACGACACTGCCGCAGGCACACGCCAAGCGCCGCTCGCCACGCCTGCGCGTGCGCTGGAACTGGCCGCGCCCGGGGACGTGATTTGGGTGGACGCGGGAACGTATGCGCTGGGCAGCACGGACGCTTACGAGGGACTGATTTTGGACACGCCGGACATCACGTTGGCGGCCATAGAAATCGGCCAAGTCACCTTCACTCCGGCCACTGCGGAAACCAAGCTCGGGTTGGCCGTGCGCGCCGACGGGGTGACAGTGGACGGCTTTGTGGTGCGCGGCTTTGCCAGCGTGGGCGTGGAATTTGGGCGTATAGACGGGCCGCAGCAGGGCGTCGTGTTGGCGCATCTGTTGGTGGAACAAACCGACGAGGGCGTGCGCGCGGTTTACGGCGGGGACGGCACGCAGCCGGTCGTGGACGGGATGCTGATTTACGACTTGTGGCTGCGCCGGATCGGGCTAATTGGGCTGCAATGCGGACAAGGGCCGTGCGACAGTATGCGCTGGGAAGCGATCCGCGTGGAAATGCCCAGCACAGATAACGACACCGCCACCGACGCTATCGCGCTGGAAGCGGGCGAAAATATCGTGCTTTTCAACGTAGAGGTGGCCGGCTCGCCCGGGGACGGGATCGACCTCAAGACGAAAACGGGCGTGGTCGCCAACGTACTCGTGCACGACGTGGCGCGCAACGGCATCAAGATTTGGCACGGCGGGGACGTGATCAACACGCTGGTTTACAACACGGACGCCGACGCCGCGTTGGTCTTTGAAGCAGGGCGTTACCGCATCCTCAATACACTGGTGGCACGCCACGCCTGGGGCCAAAGCGCCTATGCCATGACCGCCGCCTACGACAGCGCCGCGCAACGCGGCTCCCTGGAAATTGTCAACAGCGTTTTTTACCAAAACTCCGGCGCGGTATGGGTCGCGCCGAGCCAGAAACTGCACGTGACCCACGCGCTGCTAACGGGTGCGGCCAATGGGAACGAGTTGGAATGGGGCGATCTAACCGTGGGGGAAAACGCCCAGCCGATAAGCGCGCTCGAAGCGCACGACGCAGGCGAGGGCAATTTGCCCTTCGACGCCGACCCTGCCTTTTTCGCACCGGACGCGGGCGATTATCGTTGGGGCGCGGCAAGTGCGCTGCTGGACGCAGGCACGGACACCGTGCCGCTGCCGGACTTCGACCTTTTCGGGCAGCCGCGCGTGCAAGGGGAAGCAGTAGACTTGGGGCCGATTGAAGGTCCGACCACGCCGTGAGGCGCGCCCGCTCAAATCAGCGCGTCGGGGTCGCCCCCTTCAGCATAGGCCACGCCTTCGATGAAGCCGCGTGCCCGTTCGGTGTGAGGATAGCGGGCGAGATAGTCCCAAAACGCGGCGCTGTGGTTGGCAAACTTGCGGTGCACCAGCTCATGCGCGATCACGTAGT
>CAZZNC010000234.1:0-4978 GCA_964655405.1 uncultured Anaerolineaceae bacterium
TCGCCTGTGTGATGGCCTTTGTAGGCGGCGGCTTTCAGAACGCCAACGGCGTTTATATCCCGCTCTTCCCCACATTTGTCCCCCTGCCCGTTTGGCTGTGGATACCGATAGCGGTTTTCGTGATCGTGGGCACGAGCAACGCGGTCAACATTGCCGACGGACTGGACGGGCTAGCCGGCCTCATCGCAGCAAGCGCCTTTGCCGCCTATGGTGTAATCGCGCAGCTGCAAGGGCAAACGTTCCTGGTACAGTTCGCCTTTATCGTGGTGGGGGCATGTTTCGGCTTTTTGTGGTACAACGCACACCCCGCGCAGATGTTCATGGGCGATGTGGGATCGTTGGCGTTGGGTGCGGCGCTGGGCACGCTGGCGCTGATGACCGGCCAATGGCTGCTGTTGCCGATCATCGCCATCATCCCCGTGATGGACATCTTGAGCGTGATGGTACAGGTCAGCTATTTTCGTCTCACGCACGGCAAGCGCCTTTTCCGCATGACGCCCATTCACCACCACTTCGAGCTGAGCGGCTGGAGCGAAACGCAAGTGGTGCAACGCTTTTGGCTGGTCGGCATCCTGGCAGCGATGTTCGGGGTGGCGCTGGCTCTGTTGCGCTAAGCGGAGTTCACGGGCCGAGCAACGCCTGCAACTGTGCCTCGCGCGTCACACCGCGCAGCGTGCGCAAAAAGTCTGCCAACGAGTCACTGCGCGCCAGCAGCGTTTCCACCGCCACGCCGACCGTATTTTCGCCACCCGCGCCCCCGGGTGCGCCCTGATAGCCCCCGTAAAAAGCAAAATAGGCTTGGTTCAGCTTGCGGATGCGGTAACCGTGCCACACAAACTCGCACCGCCGGTATTCCATATACAGCTCGGCGGTCTGCACACGCCCTTGCCACAGCAAAAAATCCACCTCGGCGCGCGTAGCGGCCAGCTCGCGCGCAAAGTCAAAGGGTGGCGGCGCGTCGGGATCGTAGGGCGGCGCGTCGGCGGCAGGGGGCGGCGTTGGCGCTGTATCCAAAAACGACGGATAGCGCAGAGGGGTCACGTCGGGATAGTAGCGGGCGAGCACGCGCAAAGTCATCGCACGCCCGAAAAAAGTGGCCGTCGTCTCGTTGATGATGCGCGTTTCCGGTCGCGCGCCGTATTCCCAACCGAGCGGATAGAACGTCAAATAATGGTGTGACCACTCGTGCGCAGCCACTTCAATAGCGCGCACCAACAGCCGGTCGCGGTCGCCGTAATACGGCTCGACCACCATGCTCGGATACAAGCTCAACCCGCCCAGCGGCACCACAAGCGCCGAAACGTTCAGCTCCGCCGTAATGCGCCGCTCCAGCGCGTCGCGTGCCTCCAGCGGCATGGCGGTCAGTTCCACTCCACCTACATATTCGATGCGCTCACGAGGGGAGATCACCAGGTGCAGCGGCGCGGCGGAAAGGTGCATCGCCACCGGCGGCAACACCTGCCCGCCCACGCCGAAACCTTCGTCCACCAGCACCACCGAAATTTGGCTTTCCAACACGCTTTCGGTCAACGCACGATCCGCGTCCAGCGATGCGCGCAACATGTCTCGTTCGGTGCGCAGCGCAGCCGTCGCCGCGTCAGGATCGCGCACGTCAGGGTCGGTGTAAGCAAGCGCGATCTGCGCTTCAAGCGCGCGCAGCCGTTCCAGCCGCGTGAAGTAATCCAGCGTCACGGCGCGCGCGGCGTCCGCGTCCAAATAAGCGGACGTGCCGCGCAGTTCCTCCCACGCCTGATCGCCCAGTGCACGCACCTCCCACCCCACATAGTCGAAGAGGCGCGCACGAGCGAGCGCCGTCACACGTCCCATGAGCGTCGTAGGCGCGACGTGCCCGCTGCCCAACACCAACACCAACAGCGCAACGCCCGCAATCCGACGTACCCCACGCCACAGCGCACACAAAGCGCTCCGCACACTCCGCCAAGCCCGTCTCATACGCCGCTACTCATAGCGAAAACGCCACACGCCAAAGCCGAAGAACAGCACGGCCATGCCCAGCAGCACACCCAGCTCCGGCGCGATGTCTACCACGCCGCCACCGTGAAACATCAGATCGCCGAAAGCGTCCATGCCCCAAGCAATGGGCGAAATGTGCCCGATCTTCTGCATGAAGTCCGGCACGATCTCCAGCGGCCACCACGCGCCGCCGAGCGGCGCCAGCGTCAGCCCCAGCAGCAAGCTGATATTTTCCGCTTGCGCGGACGTGCGCACTACCGTCGCCAACGCCGTCCCCAGCGCCGTAGCCGTCAGCGTGAAGACCAGCACGATCAACGCAATGCCGAGCACGTTGTCACCCCACTCCACACCGACCGCCGCCCCGAAAAGGATCAGCACGGTGAATTGCAACACGCCGTAAAGGTATTGCCCCAGCAGCTTGCCGCCGAGGATGGTAGAACGCCGGTGCGGCAAGGTGTACAGTCGCTGCAACGTGCCTTGCTCGCGTTCGGCCACCAACAGCGTCGAAGTGTTGAGCAAAAACATCAGCACGAACATGATCGCCGTGCCCGGGCCACTCTGGTTGAAGCCGGAGGGAATGCCTTCGCCCTGGTTGGATTGCGCCTCCACGCGAATCGGGCGTTCTGCCCAAGCCGCATCCACCCGCGCGCGCACCGCCTCGAAAGCCGCCGACCGCTCGCCGACCGCCTCCGCGCCGAAAGTCTCGGTTGCCACGTCCAGCACCAGATTGGTCACGCCGACCGCCGCGCCCAATCGCTCCGCGCCCGCCTCCACCTTTTGCCGGACGAGCGTCGGCGCGCTCAAATCGGCGCTGGCGATCAAACGCAACGTCACCGGCTCACCGGCGCGCAACGCCTCACCGAACCCCGCAGGGATCACCAACGCGCCAAACGTGTCCGTATCGTGCAAACGCTCCTCGGCCAGCGCTTGCCAGTCGGCGGGGCGCTCGGCGATGTCTTCCGGCAACCGGCAACCGTCCGCGCCGCCTTCCCCATACGCGCACAGCACGAAAAAGCCGTCTCCGGCGTCCATTTCGGCTTGCAGCGCCTCCAGGAACTGCGCGGAAAGCGGGCTGCCGTCCTCGTTCAACACGTCCAGGCGAATGGTGCGCCCCATGTCGCCGCCCATCGCCACGCCCAGCAACACGATCATCAACGCGGGCATCAACAGCCCGACCAGGAAGGTCGCCCGATCCTTGAACATCAGCAGCAAGTTATACTGCGCAATCGTCCATACGGCTCGCATCGTCGCGTCCCTCCCTCTATACGTCCAGGCGGCGGTTGAAGCGCCACAAGCTGAGCGCGAAAAGCACCACGCCCATCCCCGCCAGCACGGCCACATACGTCACGATCTCGGCCACGCTCGCCTGCTCATACGAAAGCGCCACAAAGCCCTGAATGCCCCAGTAGTTCAACGTCACTTTGGGCAGCCAGGCGAGTGTTTGCGGCAAGTTTTCAATCGGGATGAACGTGCCGCCGAGCATCGCCAACAAAAAGAGCGCCACCGTGCTATAGGTGGAAGCCTGCTCCGGTGTCTTGGAAAGCGCCGCGATCACCAGCCCCAGGCTCGTCCCCGCAAAGGTCACCGTGACCACCATCAGCGCCAAACCGACCCAGTTCGTGCCCCAAATGGCGCTTTGCCGCCCCAAAGCCAGCGCAAAAAGCGACGTGCTGACGATCAGCGCGATCATCTGAAAGAGGCCGGTGGCATACGTGCCGAGCAGCTTGCCCGCCATGAAGACCCAACGCGGCGTGGGCGTGGTGAGGATGCGTTGCAGCGTCCAATGGCGCGACTCGATCAAAATGCCCGTTGCGCCGGCGGCCATCGTGAAGGTCATAAACATGATCGCCATCGAAGGCGCGAAGTATTGCAGCGCGTCGAACTCGCGCGTTTCCCCTTGCAAGTCCACCATTTCCACCTGGATCGGCTGACTTTCGCCCAGTTGCGCCGCGCGCGTGCCCAAAAGTAGCGCCGCCGCATTTTGCATCCCCTGGGAGGGGTCTTCCACGCCCGCTACCTCCAGCACCCATTGTGGCCCCAACGCCTGCGCGATCAGCGTGGCGTTGATGCCGCTGGTGATGCTGTTGACGATGCTTTGCACCACCGCCGAACCCACGCTGCGCCCCGCGTCGTAGTAGAAGAGCACCGGCTCGGGCGCTTCCCACGCCAACGCTTTGGCGGTGAAGTCGGGGTCGGTGACGGCCACCAACGCGCCCAGCGTGCCCGTGTTCACGTCCGCACGCGCCGCCTCCAGGTCGTCCACGCGCTGACCGTCCACCACAGCGCGCAAAGCGGCGGCCTCCTCCGGCGCGTCGGCGGGTGGGGCCAGCACATCTGTCAGGATGGCGCCAAAGCTCAGCGTCTGCCCGTTGGGCAGCTCTGCACCCGCGTCTTGGTTGTAAACGGCCACCGGCACAGGGTCTATGCTCACATCGCCGCCCGTGCCGAAGGCCAACGCCACAATCGCGCTGAGCGCCAGCGGCATCACCAGCATATACATGATGGCGTTACGGTCTTTGAAGGCGCTGTAAGTGTCCTTCCAGGCAATGGCTCGCACTTTTCTCCACATGCTCACGCCTCCTCCGCTAGTCCCGCAACGCTCGACCGGTCAGGTGCAAAAAGACGCTTTCCAACGTCGGCTCGCGCACTTCCACCGTGCGCAGCGTCAAACCCGCTTCGTTGATCGTGCGAATCACGTCCGGCAACACGGCGCGTCCATCCTTCGCCAGCAAGGTAATCGCCCCGTCGTTGCCGTCGGAGTGGGTGCAACGTTCCACGCCGGAGAGCGCGCGCAACTGTTCCAACACCGCGTCGGTCACTTCCGGCACGCTGAGCGTGATCGTGTCGTGCTCGCCGACCGTGCGCGTCAGTTCTTCCTGCGTGCCCAGCGCGATGATCTCGCCGTGATCCACGATGCCAACGCGGTCGGAAAGCTCCTGGGCTTCTTCCATGTAGTGCGTGGTGTAAAGCACGGTCATGCCCTCGGCGTTCAGTGCCTTGACCG
>CAZZNC010000235.1:0-4943 GCA_964655405.1 uncultured Anaerolineaceae bacterium
CTCCGGCTCGGGCAGCCAGGCGAAACGCTCGGGGTACATGGCGTAAATCGTGGCAATTACCCCCAGCCACACCTCCAACGGACACCAGCGCGCCGCGTCGGTGATGTGCACCTGCACGCCGCCGCAACGTTCGCCCGCCCACTTGCTCGCGCTGGAGCGGAAGGTGTGCGGACGGAAGCGCGCGCCCATCGGCGCCGCCCAGCCGTCCCCGTTTAGCCGATCCGCCAACGCCTCCCCGTCAATCCAGGGCGCGCCGACCACCTCGAACGGCAGCGCCGTGCCGCGTCCCTCGGAAAGCTGCGTGCCTTCCAGCAAACACGCGCCCGGATAATGGTGCAGCGTGCTGAGGTGCGCCATCGCCGGCGAGGGGGGCACCCAGGGACGCCCGACGCTTTCCCAGGGCATGGCGCGCTCCCAGCCCTGGCAAGCGATCACGGTCAGATCGGCGGGGGTGGCGTTCCACGTGGCGTTGACCATCGCCGCCAGCTCGCCCAGCGTCAAGCCGTGCCGCACCGGTACGGGGAAGCGCCCCACGAACGAAGCCACCGCGCGCTCCAAAAGCGGCCCTTGGACGCGCACGCCGTCCAGCGGGTTGGGCCGGTCGAGCACGATCACCGGCACGCCGTGCGCGCCCGCTGCCTCCAAGACGTGCGAAACCGTCCATGCGTAAGTGTAGTAACGCACGCCGATGTCCTGAATGTCGCAGACGATCACGTCCACATGCGCCAGCATCTCCGCCGTCGGGCGCAACGTCTCCCCGTAGAGGCTGAAGACGGGCACGCCCGTGCGCGCGTCTACGCCGGAAGCGACCGCCACCGCGTCGGCGGCGCTCGCCGTGAAGCCGTGCTCCGGCCCGAAAAGCGTAGCCAAGCGCACTTGCGGCGCGTCGGCAAAAACGCGGTACGCGCTGCGCAAACGCGCGTCTACCGCGCTTGGGTTGGTCAACAACCCCACACGCCGCCCCGCCAGTGCGCGGAAGTCGTCCGCGATCAACACGTCCAGGCCGGTCTGTACCTTCGCCATGCTTTGCTCCTGTTTTGGGGCGCGGGGCAAAGCCCCTGTGCTGCGTTTCGGCGTCACGTTGGCGGCCAAAGCGCCCTCCACGTGTGCGCTACCCTCGCTCCAAGCGGATCATCACCGCAACCGCTACCACCAACGCCGCGCCCATCGCCGCGCTGCACACGCTGAGCACAAATTCGGCGCTGTCGCGCGGCTCTAGAAAAGCCAAGATCAGCCCTGCCACGCCGATAAACAGCCCGATGCGCAAAAAGCCGTGCAAAACGTCCCGCTTCAGTTCGTCCATCAGCCGCCGACGGGTAGCGTCGCCTCCGCTTCCGTGTACTCGTGCAAGCCCAGCCCCTCGGTCAACGGTGCGCAGGCCACTTGCTGCGCGTGCCCTTCCGCCGCGTCCAGCGTTGGCACGTGCGTGTCACACACGCCCGGGACAAAGAACGGGCAGCGCGGATGAAAGGCGCAGCCGCTCGGAATTTCGGTCAGCTTGGGGATGTCCTCACTGCGTAGCTTCATACGCTGCTTGCTGCGCGTGCGGATGGGGTCTGCTTCCGGCACGGCGGAGATTAGCGCGCGGGTGTACGGGTGCGCGGGGTTGCCGATTACCTGCTCGGTGGGGCCGATTTCCACCACGCGGCCCAAATACATCACCGCGATACGCTCGCCCCAGGCAAAATGCTTTGCCAGCGCCAGATCGTGCGTGATGAAGATGATCGCCACGTTTAGCTTGTCGCGCAGATCGTGCAGCATCTTGAGCAAACTTACGCGGATGCTCATATCCACCATGCTCACGGCCTCGTCTGCCACGATGAGCTTGGGCTGCACGGTCAGCGCGCGGGCGATGCTGACGCGCTGGCGCTGCCCGCCGCTGAGCTGGTGCGGGTATTTGTTGACCACGTCCCCGGGTGGCGTCAAGTCCACCAGCGTCAGCAGCTCCCAAATGCGCCGCCGCAGCTCCGCACGACCGGAAACCATCCGGTGGTGTTTGAGCGGAAAGCTGAGGATTTGCCCGATGGTGTGCGCAGGGTTCAGCGAGGCGAACGGGTCTTGGTGCACGATCTGCAACGCGCGGCGCATGATCGCCCGATCCTTGCCTCGGTAGCTTTCCAGCGGACGCCCCTGGAAAAGCACCTCGCCCGCCGATTGCGCGAGCAGCCCCGCGATGATCTTGCCGGTGGTGGTCTTGCCGCAACCGCTTTCTCCCACCAAGCACAAAATCTCGTTGGGCGCGATGGTCAAATTCACGTCTTGCAAAACCGATATGAGCTGGCGCCCTTGCTTGAAGGTGCGGTCAACGTGGCGCAGCTCGACCAAAGGCGTTTCACTCATTGTGCTATCGTCTCCCGTGCTTTGGCGATGACGCGCTCCGCTTCAAAACAGGCCACGCGGTGCGCTTCGTCAATGGCGACCAGCGGCGGCGCTTCTTCCGCGCAGCGCGGAACGGCGAAGGGACACCGCTCGTGGAACTTGCACCCGCGCGGCGGCTCGATCAAGTCCGGCGGGCTGCCCGGGATGCTCATCAGCTCCTCGGCTTCCGCTGCCAGGCTGGGGATCGCTTCCAGCAGCCCCAACGTGTAGCCATGATGCGGGCGGTAGAACATCTCGTTCACCGGCCCGATCTCTACGATTTCGCCCGCGTACATCGTGGCGACCGTGTCCGCCATTTCCGCTGCCACAGCCAGATCGTGGCTGATGAAGATGATGCTAAAGCCCAGCTCCTGGCGGATCGCCATCAGCACATCAATGATCGTGCGCTGGGTGAGGATGTCCACCGCCGTCGTCGGCTCGTCCAAGATCACCACTTGCGGGTTCAGCAACAGGCCCAGCGCGATCAGCACGCGCTGGCGCATCCCGCCGCTCAGCTCGTGCGGATAGGCGTTGAAGACGCGCTCGGGGTCTAACCGCACGCGGCGGAAAAGGTCGAGCGCGCGCCGGCGCACGTCGTCTTTGCTGCCCAGACCATGCGCGCGTCCGGTGTCGTAGAACATATCCCGCACGCGGATCACCGGATTGAGCGCGTTCAGCGCGCCCTGGAAAACCATTGCACACTCCGACCAGCGGAAGGCGCGCAATTTGCCCTTGCTCATCGCCAGCACGTCCACCGTCTGGCCGTCGCGCCTGGTGTAGTGGATTTCACCGGAAGGCACGCGCGCGTTGCTGGGAAGAAGCCGCATCAGCGCCATGACCAAGGTGGACTTGCCGCAGCCGCTTTCGCCCATCAGCGCCAGCGTTTCGCCCTGGTGCAGGTCAAAGGAAACGCGGTTGACCGCCTGCAACGGCCCGCGCGGCGTGAGGTAGCTCACCGAGAGGTCGCGCACGCTCATCACAACGTCGTTTTGCGCCATGTTTCCCTCCCTACAGCCCACGCCGCAAACGCGGGTTGAAGATCTCTTCTAGCGAACGGGTGAAGAGCACCAGCGAAAGCTGGAAGAGCGCAATCGCCACAATCGGCGAAAGCAACATGCTGGCCGCCCGCACGTTGAAGATCACTTGGCGCGTGCGCCCGATGTAGATCATCACCGCCCAGTCCGGCTCTTGCACGGGCACCATGCCCAAAAAGACCAACCCTACCAACGCATACATGGCCCCGCGAATGGTGAAAATCATGTTCACCACGATGTAGCTGATCATGTTCGGCAGCACTTCGCGGAAAATCAGGTGCGGCAGCCCCAGGTCGAGCGCGATGGCCGCCTGCACATAGTCCCGCTCGCGCAAGCTGAACACTTGCGCCCGCACCGCGCGCATCAGCGTCGGCCAATAGAGCG
The DNA here is from genome assembly GCA_964655405.1 of uncultured Anaerolineaceae bacterium. Taxonomy (GTDB): domain Bacteria; phylum Chloroflexota; class Anaerolineae; order Aggregatilineales; family Aggregatilineaceae; genus JALSSH01. Next base: position 3,777 of record CAZZNC010000235.1, read on the forward strand.
CGGCAAAGAGCAGGGCGAGGTAGGTGTGGTTGTCAAAAGTGATGATGCCCGCCAACACCACCAGCAGCGGAAAGGTGGGGATGGTCAGGATGAAGTTGGAAAGCGCGGAAAGCACCTGGTCTACTATGCCCCCCAAAAGACCGGCTATCGAGCCGAGCACCACCGCGACGACGGTGGTCATCAAGCCCGCTTCCACCGACGTGCGGATCAGGTTCTTGCCGCCGTAGACGATGTGCGAAAGCACGTCGCGCCCCTGCCAGTCCAGCCCGAGCGGGAACTCTTTGGATGGCCCCTGGAAAAGCGTCTTGGCCCCGGGCTTCAGCCGGTCGTAGTAGTGCGGTTGGCCGTCGTATTCGATGAAGAGCGGGCCAAAGACGATCATCACGAAGAAGAATACCAGCCCCAAAAAGCCCAAAAAGCCCGCCTTGTTGCGCACCAGAGCGTGCACCGAAGCGCGCACCGTGCGCCCTAAGGCGGCCATTTTGCGCAGGGAAAATTCCCAGTTGCTTTCGGCAAAGTCCACTTCGTCAATGGAGGCGCGGGAAGTGAAGGGGTCTTCGCGGTCTACGTAAGCGTAGGAAATGACCACGCCGCTCATCAACACGAGCATGAGCGCGCCGCCCCAAAGCCCCGCTGAAAAACCGCCGATTGCACAGGCGACCAGGCTCAGGACGGCGGGACGCCAGAGCCGATGTTTGAGCGCCAGGCCAACGGGGATCACACTGCTGAGCAGGCCGAGGAACAGGCCGGTGAGGGTAGCCGCTGCGCCAAATCCGAGATTCATGGTCTATTCCTCCCCTCCGACGCGCACGCGCGGGTCAAGCATCCCGAAGAGTAAGTCCGCCAGGATGTTGGAAAAAACGACGGCGGAAGCGATCACCAGGAAGATGCCTTGCATGGTGGTGTAATCGCGCGTGCCGATAGCCATAGCCAATTGTCGCCCCAACCCGGGGTATTGGAAGATGAACTCGATGATCACGCTGCCGCCCACCACAAAGCCGATGCTGATTGCCAGGCGGGTGACCAGCGGCAACATGGCGTTACGTCCCACGTAAGCGGTGAGGATGCGTCGCTCCGGCAGGCCGCGCGCTTTGGCGACCATGATGTAATCTTCGCCCAGGGTGGAAATGGTGCTGCTCTTCATGGTCAATATCCAGCCGCCCACCG
>CAZZNC010000236.1:0-2838 GCA_964655405.1 uncultured Anaerolineaceae bacterium
CACGCTCTATTTACGCTACGAGTTGGACATCCCCGCGCTGGACGTGTTGCCCAATATTTCAGTGCCACACGGCTGTTAGCGCAACGCCGCAACGCCCCGCACGTACAAGAGGAGAGAGGCTCAATGCGGACTTGCGGCGCTAACACGACGCAGTCCCCGCGCACTGAAGGACTATAGTCACCATGCAAACACGCATCGCGCACCTGGCGCGTCAACCGCTTTTGCGGCGCCTGCTCCAAAATCGCTGGGCAGTGGCTGGCTTGCTGCTGCTTTTGCAAGCGCAATTCTTCATCATTAACGCGCTCAACGCCCGACTGCGTGCCCCCACTGAAGGCTGGGAGCTTCAGATCGAGGCAGTGGATCAACATCTGACGCCACACGGCATTTGGCTCATTCCCTACGGGTTGGGCATAGCCTTTACCGTGCTGGTGCCGCTCTGGGCGCTGTTCAACATGCCCACGTTGCTCTATCGCCAATACGTGTTCGGGCTGGTCACCGCGCTGGTGATCGGCTATGCGATCTACATTCTGCTGCCGACCTACGTCACCAAGCCCGCGCCGGAAGACGTGCCCGGGAACGGCCTTTTCGCGCGGATGTTGCGCCAGTCCTATGAAGCGGACGCCGCTTTTAGCACGCACAACGCCGCGCCCAGTCAGCACGTGTTCTACGCCGTGCTGAACATGTGTTTCGTGATCCGCTTCCGGCCACGTTGGCGCGTCTTTGCGGTGTGGACCACGCTCGCCACGCTGATCACTGCGTCCACCGTGCTCACCGCACGGCACAACACGCCGGACATGATCACGGGCTATGCGCTGGCCGTGTTAGCGTATTACGCGGGGATGTGGTTGGGGCGCGTGGTAACCGAAGCGCTCGGCGACACCGACACGCCGCCCCCCACCCTACCGCTGCGGCGCTGGTTGCGTCGGCGCTTGGAAGCGCGCCATTTGCCGCTGTGATCTTGTGAAGATTTGTACACCCTGACCATACGCGCGCGCAATCTGTGCGCGCGCTGCGGTATGATAGTCTGCTATGTGTTGGAATGGCTATCAGCGTTGGAGGACACCTTATGAGCGCCAGCGACACCCCGCGTTTCGTTGTACCGGAAGAAAACCTTATCCCCGTTGATTCGTACCCCGGCCAATTGTACGCGATCCCCCCTTCGCGTATGTTCATGATCAAGCTCTCGCTGAAAAAGTACCTCGAACAAGCGGGCGCAGATGCGGCGATCTATGACGCATCGCAAGGCGACGGCGGCGCGTCGTTGCCGGGCGTTTCGGCAGACGTGCTCGACCGCGCCAACGAGCTACACAAGGAACACGGCACGGGCTACGATTTCCCCTACGGCGCGGACGTTTTCCGCCAGGCCGTCGCCGAGCCATATTGGCAACTCGATCCCGCCCTGGGCTGGGGGCCGGCCAACGTGGTGGCCGCAGTCGGCGGACGCGACGCGCTGATCAAAGCCTACACGGCGATGATCGCGCTCGGTTCGGGGCGCGTGGGCGATGTGGTGATCGTCTCGCGCGTGCCCTGGGTCAGCTACAACTGGGGGCCGTATGCCGTTGGCTCTAACGTGCTGCTCGCCCCGGGCGACCCGGACAACGCCTGGCGCTACACCGAAGACACGATCCGCGCGTCGGTGGCCTTCGCGCAACAGCAGGGCAGACGCCAGGTGCTGGGCATCATCATCACCTCGCCGGACAACCCCACCGGTCACACGCTGAGCGTGGACGAACAGATCGCGCTGGGCAAGTGCGCGTTGGAAGCGGGCGTCAAGTTCGTATTGTACGATTGGATTTACCATTACGTCAGCGAAGAGCCGCCCATTGACGTCAACGCGGTGCTCGGCGCATTTTCGCCGGAAGAACGTGAACGGATCATGGTGTTGGACGGGCTGACGAAGTGCATGGGCGCTTCCAACGTGCGCAACGCGCACCTGTTGGCAGACAAAGACGTGATCAAGTTCATCAGCGGGCGCGCCTCGCACAGCGTGATCCCGCCGTTTCATGGGCAGGCGGTGGCGATGGCCGCCTACGAGCAGGGACTGAAGCAGGCCGCCGCCAACATCATCGAGCCGACCAACGCCAGCCGCCACGTCATGCGCCAGTTCCTCAGCGAGCACGGTTACCGCTTCATCATGGGCAACGGCGGCTACTATGCGTTTATCTACGTCAAGCCCTGGATGGACGCGGGCGGTTACACCGACAGCTTCGAGCTGGGCGAGTACCTGGCCGCGCAGCACGGGATCGCGGTGGTGCCCGGGCGCGCCTTTTCGGAAGAAGGTGACGACTGGGTGCGCTTCTCCTACGCGCTGCCGCCTGAGATCACGGCGCAGGCGCTAGCGCGCTTCCACCAGGCATTGCACGCTCTGGAATAATCGCACGTCCGTTGGCATGGGGCGCGCCGCCGTGCGCCATTCGGCGCACCCAAAGCGGCAGAAGCCGCTTTGCGCCGCGCGGAGCGCGGGGCGGGCGGCGCGCCCCCGTTCCCGACCGCACCTATTTCCCCTCGGAGCACGCGCCCATGCCCATTCGTCCATCAACAGTTCTCGTTGCCCTGCTACTGGCGCTGAGCCTGTGGCTCGGCAGCACGCCCGTCCACTCGCAAGACACGCCCCCGCCCGACGGCACATTGGCCGAGATCACCTTGTTGCACGCCACCGACCGCAGCCTGTATTACGCCATCACCTATTGGAGCGACGGGCTGCGCGTGACCGGCTACCTGGGGCGTCCGCGCGGACTGGGGCCATTTCCGGCGATCATTCACAATCGCGGCGGCTACGACGGGGTCGGCGCGCTGACCGGCGTGGAGCTGGCCGTTTATGTGGAGGCGGGCTATGTG
>CAZZNC010000236.1:2848-4940 GCA_964655405.1 uncultured Anaerolineaceae bacterium
GTCGCGTCGCAATATCGCGGCAACGCGGGCGGCGAAGGGCGCGAGGACTTTGGCGGGGAGGACGTGCACGACGTGCTGAACCTGCTCCCGCTGCTGCGCACGCTGCCCTATGTGGATATGGAGCGCGTGGGCATGTTCGGCGGGTCACGCGGGGGCATGATGACCTACATCGCGCTCAAGGATCTGGCGCTCGCCGGTCAGCCGGACGCGATCAAAGCCGCCGTGACGCGGGGCGGCATCAGCGATCTTTTCGCCTGGGACAGAGAACGCGGCGGACAACTGGCAGGCATCCTGTGGCGTCCCCTGGTCGGCGCCACGCCGACCGAAGCGCCGGAGCTTTTCGAGGCGCGTTCGGCGGTCTACTGGCCGGAGCTGATCACCGTGCCACTGCTGATGTTGCACGGGCAGGCCGACCGCGAAGTTTCCGTGCAGCAAACGCTGGCGCTGGCCGCCGCGTTCGAAGAGATCGGCGTGGTGCCGCGCTACCTGCTCTACCCCAACGGCGACCACCCCCTCACGCGCTACAAGGGCGGCTATCCGGACGCGCTGGACTGGTTCGCGCTGTACCTGGGCGGGGACGGCGTAGACCGCAGCTATGAGACGCACGAATATCAGATCGTGGCCGTGCAAACGTGGTTCCTGGCGCAACAATATCAGTGAGCAGGCTTTTCGGCGGGCGTTTCAAGGGATTTTTCCGCATGGTTCGCTGCGCGCGTTGCCTGTTCAGCGCGCGCTTTTTCGATCTGGTAGGCGATCAACAACACGAAAAGCACGACCAAAGTCGCGGTGAGGTCGAAGTTCACGTCGTCGGAAAGCAGGTGCGCCACCTGCTCGGTAGCGAAGCGGTAGATCAGCGCCATGACCACGTTTTGGAAGATTTTCCCCGTCACCATCGGCACGATCATCTTGCGCCAGGGGTATTGGATCATCGCCAGCGGCACGATGATCACCGCGTCCGGTGCGGGCGTGGCAGAAGCCAACCACACGAAAAGCGGGATCACGACCGGATGGCGGGAAATGGTGCGCTTGGTCCAGCGGAAGAGCGCGCTATGCTCCAAGTCCTCCACGTGACGAATCAGCGTATGCGCCACCGCGTAGGAAGTGATCTCGCCGATGCCCGCGCCGATGCCCGCCGCCGTGCCCAGCGCGATCACCTCCAAAATGGAGTCCGCATACATCGAAAGGGTCATGAGCGGGATGGCGTAGGGGATCATGAAAACGAGGGTGACGTTCGCCAGCGCCCCGATCACGAAAAGCCCGGGGTAGCCGTAAGTGACCAGGCGATCCATCGTGGCGTTGACCCAGCCTTCCAGCCCGTCCAGCCAATTGAGCCGCATCACCAGCGCCAGTCCACCCAGCACCAGCGCCGTCAACGCCGTGTATTTCAGTTCCAGCCGATAGCGCCGCAGCCATGCCGTCATTGGAGGCCTTTTGCCCTTTGCCAAGCAGCGCCCCGCTCCGCCCCGCGCACCTGCGTCCACAACCACACAGCGCCCACCGCGGCGAAGAGCGCCAACAAACCTTCCACCGGCGCACGAAAGCGCGCGTTGCCCGCGATCCCAGGGGCGTACATAAACCAAAATGCCGTCAAGCCCCCCAACAGCAACAGTTCCCACCGCCGCCGCGCCAGCGCCACAACAACGCCGATGCCGATGGTGAGGAAAAACACACCGTAATAAAGGGTCATCAACACAAACACCCACCGATCTCCCCAGGACGAACGCCATAAAGCTCGCCAATCACCGCTTTGCACATCCTGCCCCAACGCCCCATTTCCGTGCAACAAAAGCGCGCTCATACTATACCCAGGCCGAAGCGTGTTCAGCGCGTCCAAGGACTGATACAACAGCGCATGGACGGGATGCGCGGCGACGTGTTCCAGGGCGATAGTGCGCATAAGGCGGCTGCGTTCTGCCTCGTTGAGCGGGCCTGTTTCTTCCTGGCGCGCGGCCAACTCCGCCCACAGCTGATCCTTGGCTTCCCGCCAACTGATCCCCTGCCGGTGTGCCTCGATGCTCGCCACGTTGTAAATGAGCAGGTTGCCGTCGCCGATGCTAGAAAACGTCGGCACACCAAAATGATGCACGTTGCG
>CAZZNC010000237.1:0-4929 GCA_964655405.1 uncultured Anaerolineaceae bacterium
ATAGCGGCTCATGGCCTGCACGGCGGCAATGGCCTCGTCGGAAAGCGGCGCGCGCCCCAGGTTGGTGTGGATGATAACGCCCGTTGCGTTGATCACGGGGCGCAGCGTGGGTTGGAACTGCCGCGCCAGTGCCTCGGCGGCTTGCGCGATCAATACGTCCGGCTCAGGGAGCGGCGCGCCGGATTGCGCCGCCTGGCGCGCACGTTCCACCGCGTCGCGCAACGCGCGGACGGTCGGCGCGTGGCCGTATTGCGCTTCTAGCGCGGCGCTGCGTTCGAGTAGCGCGTTGATGCTCGGTAATCCGCGTAGTGAGGTCATGCGCCCGATTATAGCAAGTTCGACCGGAAAACAAACCGCTACGCGCGTTTGTCGTTTTCCCCGCCTCCCCAGTACAATGGACGCCGTGCCGAATGTCAGCGGGCAGACATCATAGCTGAAAGGAGAATGCTTGATGAAACGCCGCTTAGGATTAGGAGGTGCGGCGCTGGCGCTGTTGGTCGTGCTGGCGCTGAGCGCGTGTAACGCGCCGTTGCACATGCACATCCTGTGGGACTACCGGGAACCCGCGCCCGACGGCGCCGACGCTTCCCGTCCCACCGCGACCGTTGCAGCTTCACCCACCACACCGCCGATGGTCGGGCCGATGGGTACGCTGACGGCCATTGCCGCGCTGCTTGCCTCCCCCACCCCCAACCGCACGCCTTACGAGATCGTCAACGAGGGGCGCCCGCACTTCCTCTTTTTCCACGCCTGGTGGTGAGGGGCGTGCAGCGAGATGCGCCCATCCGTGCGATGGTTAGAAGAGGAATACGGCGACCGCGTAGACTTCCAGAGACTGAACTTTGACGATCTTTCCAACGCGGCGCTGATCGAACAGTATCACATCAACGCCGTGCCGACCGTCGTCGTGCTGGACGCGAACGGCCATTTGGTGCACAAGTACGTCGGCGGCATGAGCAAAGAGCAATTGATCACCATCGTTGAGAATTTGTTGACACAACAAGCCGCGCCTTCCCAGTAACACAGGGAAAACGCACATACGCCGAAACGGGCAGTCTGTGTTATGCTGATGCACGGACGTTCCCGACACACGCGACAGGCAGGTGACGATGAAAAAGACGTTCGCTACACGCATACTTTTCGCCTGGATCGGGGTATGGGCACTGTTGGGCGCGTTGACGTTGAGCGCTTGCGGCGGAAGCACGTCGCCGAAAGGCACTTCCGCCGCAGCGCCACCCACCGCCCCCGCTGAAGAGTCCAACGCCCCCCACGAAACGTTGGTGCTGCCGCTGAACGATGTACGCAGCGCAGCCTATCGCCCCGACGGGCAGGTGCTGGCGCTGAGCAGCGGGGACACCATCCGACTTTACGACGCCGATCTGCAACCGATCCGCACATTGGAAGGACACAACGCGCCAGTGCGCGGGGTGGCCTGGTCACCGGACGGGGCGCAGTTGGCGAGCGCCTCGCTGGACGGCACGGTGCGGCTATGGGATGCCGAAAGCGGCGCCACACTGCACACGCTGACCGGCCACGACAATTGGGTGCTGAGCGTGGCTTGGTCACCGGACGGGGCGGCGTTGGTCAGCGCAAGCACAGACGGCACGGTGCGCGTTTGGAACGCTGAGAGCGGCGCACAACGCGCCGTGCTGGGCACGACACGTGTGCAAAGCGTGACGCTTCACTTTGGCGACGACGCTATTTTCGAGGCCATCGGCGAGGCAGCGTATGCGCAAACTGTGCTAGACGCGCTGGACGCCGAGCTGCTCAGCGACATGATCGCGCAGTTGCGCACCCAACCGTACACCGTCACGGTCACGTTCGACGATCCGGACAGTGTGCAACAGCTCTTGTCGCTCCACACCCACCCGTATCGCATCCGCATTGAGACGGACGACAGCGATTTGGTGGCGGAACTGGACGCGCTGAGTGCCGACGACCTGATGACGCTGGTGCTCGCGCTCAACGATTCCGACGTGCAAATGACCATTGCACAATGGAACGAAGCCGAAGCCACGCTTGCCACGATCTACGCACGCGACGACGCGGACTTGGTGCGCCAAGTGCAACGCCTGCGTTACGAAGACGTGGTCTTGGTGGTGCAATACGCAGATGGGGAAACCGAGACGGTCAATCCCGCCGACACCGATTTCATCGCTACGTTGGCCGACTTGACCGACGAGGACGTGCTGCTTTCCTTCGGCATTGCCGACCAAGACGCCATCGCAGCCAAGTTGCAAGATCCGGACTTTTTGGACGCGGTGCAGCACATGCAAACCGCGCAGGAAACGATCACGGCCATCGTCTCACGGGACGACATCCAAACGCTGCGGCTGGTGCGGCGCTTGCAAGCCCACGAGTACACCTTGACGTTGGAAAGCGGCGACAATCCGCTCGACGCCGAGCTGCGCGCTTTGGGGCAGGACGCCGTGATGCAGTTGTTGGACTGGTTGCAAAACGAGGCCCTGCTGAGCGCGCTGGACAAACTCGCAGCGGTGGACTTCGTCGCCAGCGCGGTGCCGGATATGAGCGTTGCCGAGTTGGATACGGCGCTCGCCTCGCTCCCGCACACGTTCGTTCTGCAAACAGGGGACGCCGCACGCGACGCCGAGTTGGCGGCTCTGGAATCCAAAGACGTGCTGCGTGTGCTCAAGCGGTTGAATGACCCCATTTTCCTTTACCAATTGGACGCCGCCGAGCAGGCTCGCGCCACGCTGGAAACATTCCAAGCACGTGACGACGCCGACTTCATCCGCGCTTTGCGCGCGCTGGAAAAGCCCAGAACGGTCGAAGTGATCTTCAGCTCCCCCAAGGGCACGCACGACGTGAAGATCACCCGCCGGCTCAACCGCGACGATTACACGATCACCCTTCAGATCGTGGACGAAGCAAGCGTTGAGGAACTCAGCGCGCTCAGCGATGCGCAGATTATCGAGCAGTTTCGCACCCTGAACGGGGAAACATTGGCCCAGCGTGTGGCCGATGGTCTCTACACGTTCGCCCCGTCGCTTGACGAGGCAGACTTGGCGGCCCTGTTGACGCACACGCACACCCTTCACACCACATGGGCAGTGCAACGCGAGAACAATGCCCACGAAGGCAGCGTAGTCAGCGTGGCCTGGTCACCGGACGGGCAAACCATCGCCAGCGCAGGGGCAGACGCCACCCTGCGGCTGTGGGACGCAGCCAGCGGGCAACCGCTCGCCACGTTGGAGCACAAAGACAGCGTCAATGCGCTGGCCTGGTCACCGGAAGGGCCGCTGCTGGCGGCTGCGGACTGGGGACCACTGGTTACCGTGTGGAACGTCAGCGACCCAACCAACGCCACGACGCTGAGCAAGATCAAAGGGCTGAAGCGCCGCATGATCGCGCTGGCTTGGTCGCCGGACGGGACCTTGTTGGCCGGCGTGGGACGTGACGGCACGCTACGGTTGTGGGACGCGGACAGTGGCGAAGAACTGGCGCAGGTCACCGCACACACTGCCGAAGGACGCGCGCTGGCCTGGTCACCGGACGGTGCAGCGCTGGTGAGTGCAGGAGCCGACGAACGGGTGCGGCTCTGGCATGTGGCGGTGCTTCTGGGCGAATGAGTTTGCGGAGGCGTTGTCTCCGTGCCCTCAGCAGGGGCGATCCCGCTCCGACGCCCGTCGGTCAGCGTGGGCATGTGCGGCGATCGTGCTTTGGGCGCGCCGCCGTGCGCCATTCGGCGCACCCAAAGCGGCTCCGCCGCTTTGCGCCGCGCGGAGCGCGGGGCGGGCGGCGCGCCCCCGACGGCGGACGTTCATCGGCAGCGGACGGTCGCCGAACGCCCAAGTTTCCTACCACCGTGCCGCGCAGAACGCGCAGCGTTCACGCGGCGGGGTCAAGGGGGCGGGTGCCCCCTTGCAGGGGAGTGGGGGCGGCGCTCCCACACCGCGCCCGGTCGCTCAACGCTTTCACCGCGCCCACGCGCGCCCGCTTGCCTCAGCGCACGATCCTGTGGTGTAATGCAGGAAACGTTAGTGAACGCGGAGGCAGTTATGAGAACAGTCCTCAACGGCATCACGGTCGAACTGGTGCAAAGCGACATCACCGATTTGGACGTGGACGCCATCGTCAACGCAGCCAACGCGCAGCTGATCTTGGGCGCGGGGGTGGCAGGCGCCATTCGCCGCAAGGGTGGCCCCAGCATCCAGCACGAATGCTTGGCGATTGGGCGCTGTGAGGTCGGCGACGCAGTGATCACCGGCGGCGGTAACCTCAAGGCCCGCCACGTGATCCATGCGGTCGGGCCGCGCATGGGCGAAGGCAGCGAGGCGGGCAAACTCGCCAACGCGGTGCGCGCCAGTTTGCGTCTGGCCGAAGCACACGGGCTGCACAGCGTTGCCTTTCCGGCCATTTCCACCGGCGTCTTCGGCTACCCGCTGGAAAGCTGCGCCGATGTGATGTTGCGCGTGATCTTTGATTACACGTTTGAGGACCTCGAAAGCCTGCAACACATCATCATCTGCCTATACAACGCACACGCCTTTGATGTTTTCGCGGCGGAGTTCCAACGCAAGCTTGCCGAGTTGCAAGACGAGTGAGCACCCGCACGCTGCCGCGCACATTTTTTCGTAAAAATTTAGGCTTGGCGGGCAACGGTCTTGTGGTACACTTTGCCCGCTTGGTTCGGTTTTTGTCTGGCACGGAGAAGGGTGGTCACCAATGCGTATTTTGATCACGGGAGCGGCAGGCTTCCTCGGCTCGCACCTTTGCGACCGCTTCTTGGCCGAAGGCCACGAAGTGATCGGCATGGACAACCTGCTCACCGGCAACACGGACAACATCGCACACCTGGCGGGCAACGAGCATTTCCGCTTCATCAAGTACGACGTGACCCACTACATTTACATTGAAGGGCCGCTGGACGCCGTGCTGCATTTTGCCTCACCCGCCAGCCCGATAGAC
>CAZZNC010000238.1:0-4925 GCA_964655405.1 uncultured Anaerolineaceae bacterium
GGTTGCTGCTGGAAATGGACGCCTTGCCCTGGACCGACGTGCCCGGGCGCTATTCTCATTTGGGCGTGCCGTGCTGGTGGCCGCATTCGCCCCGTGCGCGTGAAATCCTCGAAAATCCAACCCTGGTGCGCGCTTATAACCGCCTGCTGCTTTTCGACAACGCGGCGCTGGTGGGAGAAACACTGTACAAACTGACGCAATGGCTCCACAGCGTGGGCACAGGGCGAGACCAGCCATTGGAACGGCGCATCTATGTTCTGGCATCGCTGGCAGAGCCAGAGGGAAGCGGGATGCTTTTCGACGTGGTTTCCCGACTGCGCGCCCTTTGCGGAACGCACCCCACGACCATCACGGGCGTTTTCGCCTTGCGTGCCCCGCGCTCCGACGATCCCGATCATGTGCTGGAAATGGCAAACGTCTACGCCTCGTTGCGCGAAATTGACACCTACACGCTCCAACCGCAGACGTTCAAATCTTCGCTACCCGTCACCGGCTACACCTTGCCGGAAACTCCACCGCGCGCGGCGCTGGACATGATCTTTTTGACCGACGACGCCGCCCACCCCACCTCCGAACCTCCCGAACATGCCCTGGCCGAATGCGTGACAACGTGGACGGCAGCCGCCTTGCAAGAACAACCTGCCGCAGTGCTTCCCCCTCCCATCGAACACCACCCGGGCACCGATCATTTTCACGGATACAGTACGTTTGGCGTGAGCAAAGTCGCTTTGCCTATCCGTGCCGCGATGGACTTGGCCGCTGTGGGACTGGCGCGGGCCGCATTACGCGCACTCAAGGGGATGCGCGTGAGCGTACCTTTCGCTGAATGGGCCGAGGAACTGGCACAGATGGCGTATACGGCCATTTCTGACAAAGACGTGTTGCTTGTGCCGGGGGTTGCAGAACGGTTGCGCCAGTGGACTTATGACCTGAGCGCCGCGGCTTTGACACGCCGCTTGGGGAAAAATACTCAGAACGCCACCCTTTCGGCTTTGCTGCGCAGCGAATGGGCACGGTTGGCCCGTGAAGCCGCTGCCGCTCCGCCCGTGACATTGGACACGGTGACCACCGTGCCGGATACGCTGCGCGTGCGTATAGACAACGTGCTCGCGGAGCGCTTGGCCGAAGTGCGCTCCACATTGCTCAACAGCAGCGTAGAATTGGCCTACGCGCAGGGATATGGGTTGGTATGGACGATCAGCGCGTTGGAGGTATTGGCGCAACGTCTGGACAAATTACTCACGCGCCTGGAATGGGAAGCAGAAGAGGCTGACGCCGCCTATCACCTGACACACAATAGCCTGCTGGAGATCGCGGCGCAATATGACACACGCTCCGGCGGACGTTTTGGGGGCGGCGGACGACGCGCGCTGCTGGCCGAGTTCAACACACGCGCCGAAGCCGCCCTAGAAGCTGTCTCCCAACGCATCGCAGCTCAAGCACGGCTGACCGCTTGGCGCGCATTGCGCGAATTGATCGACGGATTGACCGCTCAAATGCGCGAGGTCGTGCCATTGATAGACCGCACGGCGCAATCGCTGAGCGCGTTCGAGAACACGTGCCGCCACGCGATGGAAACCGCCACCAATCGCCCGTCCCATTTTCCGGCAGGCGTGGTGCTTACCGAAGCATGGTACGTCCAGGGCGTGCAAAATATCGCAGAAATCGGGAAATTGCCGCCTCAGGAATTGCTACAGCGGGTGTTCATGGCGTGGGGCGGCGAAAGTTTGCCGCCGGAACGCCGCCTGCGACGCTTTGTGCAAGAGGTGCTCGACGCAGCGCGCAGAGCATTGGCCGGTCTCTTCACGTTCCAAGACCTTTACGAATTCCTCAACGCGCACGGACAAATGCCCGCTTTTGAAAAAGTGACGGCCAACTTGCCGAGCGCGGCGTCTCCGGCAATGGTGCCGACCGTGGACGAAGAACACCCCGCGCCTAGCCGCTACGAGATCGTGCGCGAAGTTCCACGCCCTTTCAGGGTGTTGGACGATCCCCAACCCAACGTGATGCGCACGTTCGTCCACTCTCCCGATCCGGACGAAATCACCGTCATTCGCGTACTGCACGGCATGATGGCAGAAGCAATTCCTGTTCTGCGTGAAAATTACCGCCGCAGTTACGAACGCGCCCGCGCCGAAGGGATGCCCTTGCACATTGATCGGCGTTGGGATGCCACGATGGCTGACCTGGTTCACACCTCCGCACGCCGCGAAATTTCGCAAATATGGGAACAGATGCTAACGACGCTGCGCCAAAACCCGCGCGCCGTGCAAAAACCGTTAAACGCGCTAATCCGCGCCTTTGCGGTAGCGCTGGACGTGCAAGAAACATTGCTGCCGTCCGACACCCCGCCGGATATGCAGCTGGCCGTTTACAAGCTGCGCCCCTTCCGGCTCAAGCTGCCGCCGCCGCATTGCGCCGTGCTGTTTTTGCACTCACACCGCAGCGCAGAAGAGGTGGGCCGCGATGTGCTGCGCGCGATTTCCCCTTTGCCGCTGGAAGAGCAATTTGCCTTTGTGGTCAACATCACCGGCAGACCGGATATAGACGCCGTGCTGCAACCGTTGCGACACGTGGACTTCACCGTGTTGGTGCTCGACGAAGCCGACGTCAAACACCTGATCGGTGCACAACAGCCCACCCGTGCCCTGGGCGATCTAGTACTGGATCAAGTCAATTTGACCACCGTTTCGCCTTTTTACACGCGCGGGCCTGTGCCGGAGCATATGTTCTTCGGACGCGAGCGCGAGATTAACGAGGTGCGCTCCAAGCTGCGCACGCACAGCGTCGCACTGATCGGCGGGCGACGCATCGGCAAGACTTCCACCCTGCAACGCATCCAGCGTTTGCTGGCCGCCGCAGACAGCGAATATGTCCCGTACTATCTGGACTGTCACGGGGCGACGACGTACAGCTCATTTTTTTGGCTGATCAACCGACGTTGGCGCGTAGATATTCCCCAAGATGCCGATCCGGTACAGTTCGAGCTGGTCGTTGAAGCGCTGCAAAGGCGGCATCCGGACAAAAACGTGGTTTTTCTCTTTGACGAAGTGGATAGCTTGCTCCTTTTTGACCGCCGTCCGGAACATCAGGAAACACTTTTCCGCACTTTCCGTTCGCTTTCCAACGAAAAACGCTGCCAATACGTTTTCAGCGGCGAAAAATGGTTGATGCACGCCCTCGGCGATCCCTACTCGGCATTGTTCAACTTCACGCAAGCTGTGCGGCTGGCTCCTTTGCCGCCCAAAGTCGTCCACCGCTTGGTAGCCGAGCCGTTCGAGATGCTCAACGTGTGGATCGAACAGTCAGAACAAGTGATCAACCGCATCTACCAAATTTCCGCCGGCCACCCCAACATCGTGCAGATGATCTGTCAAGCGATGGTCGAGGAACTGGACCAAGAAACACAAAACGCCAGCCTGCTCAACATCGAGCACCTCGACCGTGCAACGGCACGCCGTACTTTGCAAGAAGAAATTGTGCAAACGATCTGGGGGCAAATGACGCCTCTGGCGCGCCTGGTTACGCTGATCTGGCCGGAAGGGGAGCGCTTCTTGACGCTGTCGCAGATCGAAGAAATGTTACATGCAGAAGGTATCGGGGCAATCTCGCCGGAACGTATGGAACGGACGGCCAAAGACTTGGAGCTGTATTGTTTTGTGCGCCCACGCGAACACGACCGTTTGGAGCTGATTCCGATGGCCTTTCCGGCGATCTTGGACTTCATGACCGACCGCAAGCGCCAGATCGAGTTGGTGCGCCGCCAATACGAAGCCGACCCCCAAGGCGTGGTGTGATGTTGGCAGAAAAACAGCGCGGGGCACAAGTGGACGCGCGCCCATCCTCCTACGCCGCAATCAGATCGGGTCAATCAGCGGCAACGGCTTGGGGTGTTCTTCCTTGGGACCGCCGAACTCCGCCACCAGCATCCCGCCCAGGATCAACCCGCAACCGATCCACTCGCGCGGGCCGAGCAGCTCTCCGGCCCACCACCAACCGAAAAAAGCCGCAAATACCGGCTCCAAGCTGAAAAGCAGTGCGGTATGCGTGGGCGTGGTGAAGCGCTGCACGTGGACTTGCAGGCTAAAAACCAACGCGGTCGCCACCACACCGGTAAAAGCAATTGCGCCCCACGTGTTGGCCGGTAGCGTCAACGTCGGGCGCTCGAAAGCAAACGCCGAGGCTGTGCCCAGCACCATCACCACCACGATCTGCACCAGAGTCAGCCGGATGGTGTCGTGGCGGGGGGAAAAGTGCGAAACGCCCACGATATGCAAAGCAAACATCATCGCGCAAGCCAGCACCCACAGATCGCCGCGCTGGATGCTCAGGTCTCGGTTGAGTGTCAATGCTGCCAGCCCCACCGTCGCCAAGACGATGCCCACGATGGGGGCACGCCCCGGGGGACGCCGCAGCAAGAGCGTGGCGAGTACCGGCACGATCACGACACTCAGGCCGGTGATGAACGCAGCTTTGGCCGAGGAGGTGGTTTGTAGCCCGATGGTCTGGAAAATGTACCCGCCCGTCATAAACACGCCCAGCCAACTACCGGCCAACACATCCGCGCGCGTCAAACCGCCCATGCGCCGCCAGAAAAGCCCGCCCAACACCGCAGCAGCCAGGACAAAACGCCAAGCCACAAAGGTCAACGGGCCGACGATATCCAGTGCGTTTTGCACCACGACGAACGTCGCACCCCAGATCAACGCCAAGCCTGCCAACGTGAGATCAGCTTGCCAACGACGCATACGGCCTCCGAATGTGTGCGGTGAGAGTGTAACGGATTAGGCTTGTTCCAAGCGCCGTCCTTCTTTGGCGCGACGAGCCAGCATCAGAATGTCGTAGGCGCTTTGGCGCGCGCTGATCGTTTCCGCGCCCAGCATGTCCGCCAGCTCTTCGACACGCCCGCGCTCGTCCAGCCGCAC
>CAZZNC010000239.1:0-4916 GCA_964655405.1 uncultured Anaerolineaceae bacterium
TCAAGAAAGGGACAAGGCGAACAGCACAACACGCCCCATTCGCCTTCGCGCGCGCCTGCTTCCTTATCGACATAGCGGGCGATCACATCGTTGGCGGGCAGGTGTAAAGTTTGTGCCAGTGGGGGAACATCGTCCGGAGTCAGGCCAACGGTGAGGTGACGACAGCAATTGGCGCAAGCCGTACAATCAATATGCGCGCTGACTTCGGTGGCAATTTCCGTCACAAGCGCATCAAGTGCTGCGTCTGCGCGCCCTTCGCGTTCCCAAAGGATATCCACGTAATGCACGAAGGCCTGGGTATCGTCGTGGCGTGCCCGCGCCAACGCCGCGATGCGCTGCAAATCGGTTTCCAGCGGCGGCAGAGCATCCATCGTAGGCTAGCTGGCGGACTTCGGTTCGTCAGGCTGCTTGGTGCGTTGCGCGCGCTCTTGGAGCTGTTGCAGAATCTCGGCAAAGGTCGTGCTGAGGAAATTGGTCAGCTCGTCGGACTCTTCCAATTCTTCTTTGACCACCTCGTGCATCGTGGCGATGAACGTTTCCTTGTCAATTAGGCCTTGCTGAATGAGCAAGCGTGCCAACGCTTTGGCGATCACAAAACCGTCTACGCCGCGTGCGCCTAGGCTTGCCAATCCACCGAACAGATCGCCGAAAATTTCTTGTGTGGTGCGGATGTCGTCTTGCACGTCCATTCCTCCTTGCACGGCAGTTTGGGGAGCGCCGAAAATGTGCTGTTGATTGTATCGTGAACAGCGTACATTGCTATGTTCGGTAGCTCGGCAAAGAAGTGGGCGCAGTACCGCAGCGTGCTATAATCTCTGCCGAGCAGTCCACAACGCACCCAGGGACACAAACATGACCCCATCCCATCCCATCCAAGACGCTTTGCAACGCCCCTTTCGTGATTTGCGCATCTCGGTCACCGACCGCTGCAACTTTCGCTGCACGTACTGTATGCCGGCGGAAGTTTTCGGCGAGCGCTTTCACTTTTTGCCCAAAAGCGCCTTGTTGAGCTTTGAGGAAATCACGCGCCTGACGGGCGTCATGTTGGGCTTTGGCGTGCGAAAAGTGCGTTTGACCGGCGGTGAACCACTTTTGCGCCACGAGATCGAAAAGTTGGTGGCGATGCTGGCTGCTTTGCCCGAACTGCAAGACCTGGCGATGACGAGCAACGGCTACTTGTTGCCCAAGAAAGCCGCTACCTTGCGCGACGCAGGTTTGATGCGGTTGACAATCAGCCTGGATAGCTTGGACAATGCCGTGTTTCGACGCATGAACGGCGGGTTTGCCGACGTGGAAGACGTGTTGGCGGGCATCCACGCCGCCGAACAAGCGGGTTTTGCGCCGCTGAAGATCAACACAGGGGTGCAGCGCGGCGTCAATGACCATACGATTGTCGAGTTGGCGCGCCACTTCAAAGAACGCGGGCACATCGTGCGCTTCATCGAGTACATGGACGCGGGCACGCTCAACGCCTGGCGTATGGAAGACGTGGTGCCTGCCACAGAGATCATCGCGCGCATCGACGCTGAAATGCCGCTCGAACCGCTGCAACCGAACTACGCGGGCGAGGTGGCGCGGCGCTACCGTTACCGCGATGGCAGCGGCGAGATCGGGATCATTGCCTCGGTGACACAGCCCTTTTGTGGAGGATGTACACGTTTGCGGCTTTCGGCGGAAGGCGAACTTTATACGTGTCTCTTCGCCACGCAAGGCACGCCGCTCCGTGAAACGCTCCGCGCAGGGGCGAGCGACGCCAGGCTCGCAGACATGATTCGCGCGGTGTGGCAAGCGCGCACCGACCGCTACTCGGAGCTGCGCACCCAGGCCACGCCCGAGCAAAAACGCGGCAAAGTGGAAATGTATCACATCGGCGGATGAGTGAGGCGGCGATGCAACTTCAAGTGACCTTTTACGGGGTGTTGCAACAGATCGTCGGAGCACGGCAGCTGACGTTGGAACTGCCCGACGGTGCAAGCGTTCAGACTCTTGCAAACATCCTCGTCGCACAATATCCCTCGCTGGCCGAACGGCTGCCGACGGTGGCCTTTGCCGTTGATGACGCGCTGGTAGCAAGCGAGCATGTGTTGCACGAAGGCGATCAGATCGCGTTGCTGCCGCCGGTCAGTGGAGGATGAGCGCGATGGGACGTTGGGTGACCGAAAAGCCTTTGCAGCTCGAACCGATGCTCCAAGAAACTGAAGACCCCATCAGCGGCGCGTTGGTGATCTTCCTGGGCACGGTGCGCAACCACAACGCGGGGCGTCCGGTGCGCGCCATGACCTACGACGCCCACGTCAGCATGGCAGAAAAGGTGTTGGCACAAATTGAGCAGGAAGCGCTGAACCAGTTCGACGTGCGTCATTGCCGCATCCTACACCGCATCGGCTACATGGAGCTGGGCGAACCCAGTGTGCAGATCGTCGTGCGCGCCGCGCACCGTGACGCCGCTTATGCCGCTTCCCGCTATGCCATAGACGAACTCAAACGGCGCGCACCCATTTGGAAGGAAGAACATTACACGGACGGAAACAGCCGCTATTTGGACGGCGTGCCCTTGCAAGGAGACGAACCAACGTGAAAGACGTAACGAACAAGCCACCGACCCACCGCGAAGCAGTCGCCGAAGCACGGATCACCATGCCGCCGGAAGTCCGAACCATGTTGCGCGAGCGGCGTTTGGAAAAAGGGGATGCGTTAGAGATCGCGCGCGTGGCCGGTGTGATGGCCGCCAAAAACACGCCGCAGCTCATCCCCTATTGCCATCCGTTGCCCATCACCGGCGTGAAGATCGTCTATGAATTCGAGCCGCAAGGCGTGCATATCCTGGCACGCGCCAAGACGATTGCCCCGACTGGCGTGGAAATGGAGGCGTTGACGGCGGCCAGTGTGACCGCGCTCACGCTTTATGATATGCTCAAGCCGCACACCAAAATTTTGGAGATCGGCGACATTCGGTTGCTGATGAAAACCGGCGGCAAAAGTGGGAACTACTACCGCCCGGGCGTGACGCCGGAAATGATCAAAAAAGCGGGAGTCTGAGGCCCCCGCTCGTGCTTTCATGGCGTGCTTACAGCTTCCAACGCGGCCACTTGGGCTTTGATCGCGTCGGCGTTGGGCCTCCCACTCTGTCGCCAAACCAAGCGGCCCTGCCCGTCGAAAACCAAGAACGTCGGCACGCTCTTCACATCATAGCGTCCGGCGGTTTGTTTGCCCACATCGCCGAGCAGATCGATCAGCAACACGTCGGCGCGGCCTTGCAAGTCCTCAGTGATCCCATCCACGATGGGTTTGGAAACCGTGCAAACCGTTCAAAGGTTGGAGTAGTACTCCACGACGGTCGGCGTGCCATTGCGCAACCGCGCGTCAAAGTCCGCCACCGTGACGACTTCGCGGCTGGGGGGGATGTACCAGATTACATGCACCGCCAAGAACCCCAGCAGCAGCGTCAACGCCACCACCAAGAATACATTGCCTTTGACAAACGAAAGTACAGAAATCGGCATCGGCGTTAGCTCCTTTGGCTCAAAATGCGCGTGCCCACGCTGGTTAGATGCAGCCCGTCGTCCGGCGTCGCACAATCCTTCCATCGTCATTGTTAATTCTTGCACACGGCCTGCGTTGTGCCCACACATTCAGCGCAACCACACGGCAACATGCCGGCAGGGACACGACAGAGAATAAAAACATTGTAACAAAATTTACACACGTTTTATTGATCGCGCAGTGTCATTTTCTGATACAGTGGGATAACGCATAGCAAGCTAAGCATCCTCCTATCTTCGACGTCGGCTTAGTGCAAGCGAGGCCATGATGCAAGTTTCCAGACGCACTTTTTTCAAGCTCAGCGGAGCAGCACTCTTCGGCGGTGCAATGCCATCATGGGCACCGCCTCCGCGTGCGCATCTGCGTACCATAGCAGCCACACCCACCTGGCATCTGCTCAACCGCATCACGTGGGGTGTGCGCCCCGAAGAATTGACGCGCGCCGAACAGATCGGCTACGAGGCGTATTTGGACGAGCAACTACACCCCGAAACGCTCGACGACGCCGAAGTCGAAGAGGCGTTGCGCTTGCTGCCCGTGTTGCAAATGGACCGGCACACGCTTTACGCGCTGGACAACGCCGAAGATCGTTGCGCCCAAGCGTTGATACGCGGGATGGTGCTGCGCGCCGTGCACAGCAAGCGTCAGTTGCTCGAACGCATGGTGGATTTCTGGGCCGACCATCTCAACGTGGCCGGCGAAGATTTTCGACGAGACAGGGTCATTTATCAGCGCGATGTGTTGCGCAAACATGCACTGGGCAAATTCCGCGATCTGATCCTGGCTTCGGCCAAAAGTCCGGCGATGCTCATGTATCTGGATAACTACATCAGCGAAGCCGAGCACCCCAACGAAAATTACGGGCGCGAGCTGTTGGAGCTGCACACGCTGGGCGTAAACGGCGGTTACACCGAAACCGACGTTAAGGAAATGGCGCGCGCCCTTACCGGCTGGACGGTACACGACGGAATGCCGGACGGCTTTTACTTTGACCCCGACAGCCACGACGACGGCGAAAAACACGTGCTCGGCCACACCTTGCCCGCAGGTCGCGGCATCGAGGACGGTTTGCATGTGATCAGCTTGGCGGTCAACCATCCTTCGACCGCGCGCTTCCTCAGCCGCAAATTGTGCGTTCGCTTCGTCAGCGACGAGCCTCCGCAAAGCCTGGTGGAAAGCACCACCGCCATCTGGCAGCAAACCGACGGGGATATTCGGCAAGTGTTGCGCCACATCCTCACCTCCGAGGAATTCAAACAATCCGTAGGACAAAAGTTGCGCCGTCCGCTGGACTTTTTCATCGGCGTACTGCGCGCCACCGGCACGCGCGTTTCGGAATTTTGGGAACAGGAACAAATGCTCGCGGCACTGGG
>CAZZNC010000240.1:0-4912 GCA_964655405.1 uncultured Anaerolineaceae bacterium
TGAGGCGCTCGCGTTGCAGGACGATGAGGCGCTGATCGCGTTGGTGCGCGAGGAGCTGGGGCGAACGCTCAGCGTGCGCGCCGCGCCGACGGTGGCGCGCGTTTTCCGCTGGCCGCGCGGCAATCCGCAGTACGACGTGGGACACTTGCAGCGCATAGACGCGCTGGAAGCCGCGTTGCTGCCCGGCCTGTACCTGACCGGCAGCGCCTATCGCGGGGTGGGCATTCCGGACTGTGTGAAGCAGGGGCAAACGACCGCCCGCGCCGTCGTCGCACAGCTCGGCGCATGAGCGGGGCGTGATGGTGGGGCGTATAGTGGGGCAGCGCCCCACTATACGCCGCTTTTTTTAGGAAAAAAAGCTTGGCAAAAAAACTGGCTTTGCCCTGCCGCGCGCAGCGCGCGGCAGGGCAGGCCGATGGCAAACGGCCATTTGCGGCAGCGGCACACCCACCCCAAGCGTCCGTTGCCCCGTCGCCGCGAGGCGCGCGGCAGCGCGGCTCGCGGGGGGTGCAGGGGCGGGCCCGCCCCTGCTGGGGGCGCGGGGGGCAAAGCCCTCGCAAAACACACCCCGCACACGTTCACAGAAAGGACAACGACCATGCAACACACACGTTCCCAGGCCCTTTTCCAACGCGCGCAGCAGCTCATGCCCGGCGGCGTCAACTCGCCCGTGCGCGCCTTTCGCGGCGTGGGGGGCGCGCCGCTCTTCATCGCGCACGCGGGGGGCGCGTACCTCCACGACGCGGACGGCAACCGCTACGTGGACTACGTGATGAGCTGGGGGCCGCTCATCCTCGGCCACGCGCATCCGGCGGTGGTGGAGGCGCTGCAAGCGCAAGTGCCGCGCGGCACCAGCTACGGCGCGCCCACCGAACTCGAAATCGAACTCGTCCAGATGGTGGTTGATCTGATCCCGTCGGTGGAAATGGTGCGCTTTGTCAACTCCGGCACCGAAGCGACCATGTCCGCTTTGCGGCTGGCGCGCGCTTACACCGGTCGCCCCAAGATCGTCAAGTTCACCGGCTGCTATCACGGCCACGCGGATATGCTGCTGGTGCAAGCCGGTTCCGGCGTGGCGACGCTGGGCTTGCCGGATAGCCCGGGCGTCCCTCCCGGCGCCACGCAAGATACGCTCACCGCCCCTTACAACGACCTGGAAGCCGTGCGCGCGCTCTTTGCGCAATTCCCCGAGGAGATCGCCGCCGTGATCGTGGAGCCGGTGGCGGGCAATATGGGCGTTGTGCCGCCGGTGGAAGGCTTTTTGCAGGGGCTGCGCGCGCTCACCGCCGAGCACGGCGCGCTGCTGATCTTCGACGAGGTGATGACCGGCTTCCGCGTGGCGCTGGGCGGCGCGCAAACGCTTTACGGCGTGCAGCCGGACTTGACCGCGCTCGGCAAGGTCATCGGCGGAGGGCTGCCGGTGGGCGCGTATGGCGGACGGCGCGACATCATGGAGCACGTGGCGCCGGTCGGCCCGATGTACCAGGCGGGCACGCTTTCCGGCAATCCGCTGGCAATGGCCGCAGGGCTGGCGACGCTGCGCACGTTGCGCGCCGAGGGCGTCTTTGCGCGCGTGGAGGCGGTCGCCGCGCAAATGGCGGCGGCCATCCGCGAGCAAGCCGCCGCCGCGAACGTGCCCGTGCAGGTGACGCAGGTCGGGACGATGTTCGGCCTGTTTTTCAACGAGCGCCCCGTCACCAACTACGCGCAGGTCAAGACCAGCGACGCGCAGCGCTACGCACGCTTTTTCCACGCCATGTTGGAGCGCGGCGTCTACTTCGCGCCCTCCGCCTTCGAGGCGGCCTTTGCCGCGTTGGCGCACGAAGGCGAGCCGCTGGAGCGCACGTTGCAGGCGCTGGCGGAAGTCTTCCCCCTGCTCTGAACGCAAAACGGGCGCAGGCCCTGACCGCTCGGTCACACCTGCGCCCGTCGCGTTGACGCTGCACGTTCGCGCCGCGTTACACCATTTCCGGCGGGAACTTTTCCTTGTAGCGCTGTATCGTTTGCAAAATCACCGCGCGCGCCACGTCCGCGCCTTCCCAGCCTTTGGGCGTCACCTGGATACCTTGCAGCTGCTTGTACGTCTGGAAGAAGTGCGCCACCTCGTTGAGGAAGTGCTTGGGCAAATCATCGATATCGTGGTAATCGTCGAAAATCGGGTCGGTGGCGGGCACGGCCAAAATCTTGTCGTCAGGATCGCCGCGATCCAGCATGTGGAAGATCGCCACCGGACGCGCTTCGATCACGCAACCCGCAAAGGTCGGCTCGTTGACCATCACCAAAATATCCATCGGGTCGCCGTCTTCGGCGTAAGTTTGCGGAATCAAGCCGTAGTCGCTGGGATAGTGCATCGGGCTATAGAGCACACGGTCCAGCTTGATCACGCCCGCTTTTTTGCTGTATTCATACTTGTTGCGGCTGCCCTTTGGGATTTCCACGATGCAATAAACCGTGTTCGGCACATCGGGGCCAGAGGGCAATTGATGCCACAAATTGATCATCGCGCTTCCCCTTGTTGCTACCACGTCGGCATAAACCTTGTCGTTTCGTGATCGGCACAGCAGGCACGCGCCCCCATGCTCACTTGGAGCGCGGACGCACCCCGTCGTCCGAGGCGTTTTGCGCCGGTGATGCGTGCTCTGCGCCTTCGGCATCGGCGGACGGCATGTGCAAATTGGGGGGCACTCCCGCCTGCCCCAACATCACCTCGAATTGGCGCAACTTTCCCATATCGAAAAAGACCTGGCCGCACACGTCACATTGGCGCGCAGGCACGTTGGGAATGTGCACCAGCGTCCCATTGTAGACCTGTACATAGGTCAGGTGCTTGGGATGCAAACGTCCGATGTTGCACTGTGGGCAAGTGTCCAAAGATGATGTCCTTCGGCGTCGTGTAACAGCGCCGCGCCGTGCGCACGCTTCTTCAGTTGTCGTCCCCGTACCATCCCGTATAGGGGGGCCAAGTGGGTGTCGGCGTGGGGGGCTGGCTCAAGTCCTGCGGGCCGGAGGGCGGCGGCAGCTTGGTCGGCGTGGGTGAAGGCGTGGGCGTGTAAGTCGGCGTCAACGTGGGCAGCGGCGCACCGCGCGCCTCGTCATACGACCAATGCTCGATCAAGCCCCAGTCTTGCGGCGGCCAATAGCGCACAAAGGCCCGCCCGATCAAGTATTTGCGATTCACCGGCCCGAAGTCCTGCGAATCCTTGCTCGCGCCGCGATTGTCGCCCAGCACGAAATACTCGTCCGGCCCGATCTCCCATTCGCCATCACACGACTTGCCGCGACAGAAATTCTCGATATATGGCTCTTCCAGCAAATGCCCGTTGATGTAAACGCGCCCGTCCAAAATGGTCACGCGCTCCCCGGGCAACCCGATCACACGCTTGATGAAGTCTCGATCCGGTTGCAGCGGATAGTGAAAAACCACCACGTCGCCACGTCGCGGCTCACCGAGCACATAGGAAAGACGGCTGACGATGATAAATTGATCCGTGTTGAAGTTGGGCAACATGCTGTGCCCGTCCACCACAAAACGCGCCGTCGAAAGGTTCACAAACGCATAGATCGCCGCCACCAGCAACAACGTTTCCAGCAACTCGCGCCAAAACGTGTTCTCGGCCTGGATGCGGGGTTGGGGCACGTGCGTCACAATGGCGGGGTCGGGCGTTGCGGCATAGCTCGGCGCTGGCTGCGGATCGTAAGGGTCGGTGTGTGTTGGCGTCTCGAACATAGCCAGACTATAGCGCAGCGGGCGCGGGATGGCAATGGTAGTTTTGCGCCGTGGAGCGGCCATTCCCAGAGAGGCCCTGTCCCCGTCGGCATCACACCCAGCCAGGCAAGGGCAGCACGTGCATCCGGTAGGCGCTGGCGTGGACGGTGCCCACCACCAACAACGTCGCCCCACCCCACAACCCCACCGCCGCCAGCACCGCCACCACGCCAAAAGCAACCGCGCCGTCTTTGGCGAGCTGCACATCGTCCGCAGAGGCCGGCGCATCGCTGAAGCGTTCCTCGAAAAGCGTCACGGCGGGGTACGCCTGCCGCAGCGCAGCCTGGTAACGTTCCTGGGAAAGCACCGCGCCCGCAAACGCGCCGAGCACCAATGCCGCCAACAAACTCAGCGCAAAGATCACCGCGCCGACCGTGCGCCAACGCCGTCCCGTGTAAACACGCTGCGCGCGTACATGCGCCGCGCCCGGGCCGTCTTCATAAACGCGCCCGTCGCGTTCCACCCAAATCGTCACCTCGTCCGGTTGAAAGCCGCTCAACGCCAAAATCAGCAAATACCACAGCAAGCCCACTCCGCTCACCAACGCCAGCATCCACGCACCGACGCTCAACCCTTTGCCGTAGGCGAGCGTGGCTTCATACGGGCCGTGCGCCAACAGGTGATAGCCGCCGTTGCGATAGAGCGCTACGCGCTGCTGCAAAAACGTTACTGCCGCCGCCAATGGGTCGGCAGGTTGGGCGTAACCGTAGGGGGCGGGTGCATACGCGGGTGCGGCGACGGGCGGCGGTGTGTACGGCGCGGGCGGGATGATGTAGGCGGGCACGGCAGCTTGGCTCTGCACGACCAAATTGGGCTGGGTTTGCTGCATCATATCCGCCACGTTGGGCAGCGCAGGCACGGCCTCATGCTCCCCCGTCTCGATAAGGGCCTCGGGGTCCGCAACCGACGGCATCGCGGAAAGCGGGGTCACCGAACGGGGCGGCGTGCTCAATTCGTCGAGCGGCGTAGCCACCACCGGCGGCATGACCACGTCCGGCGTGCCGAGCGTATCCGGCAAAGAGGGCGGCTTTTCCGGCAACACGTCGCGGCGATCTTGCGCTTCGTCCGGCGCGGCAATGTCGACATTCTCGGCGGGTGCTTCGGCGCGCTCTTCGGCAGACACCTCCACCGCGTCCATCGTGTTTG
>CAZZNC010000241.1:0-4907 GCA_964655405.1 uncultured Anaerolineaceae bacterium
GCACCTCGTAAAGCTGCGCGCCGCGCACCGGCCCCCATTCGAGCTGCTCATGTGTCACGCGCGTAAAATACGGCATGGACAGGCGCTCCGGCGCACGTTGTGCGCGTGACCAGGGCGAAGGGTTCTGCGGCGCATAGAGCACATTGATCGCGCGCACACGATAATAACGGCGTGGCGGCGTGTTGGGCGGCAGATACAGCTCTGGCACTTCCCCGCGATAGATGATCTCGCTTTCAAATGGGCCAAATTCCATACTTTCGGAAACTTGCACCTCGTAGCTGGTGGCCTGGACAATCGGCGTCCACGAAAGCATATAGCCGCCGTCGTCCGCCCACTCGATGCGCTGCAAAAGCGGCGTGGTGAGCACAACCGGCGTGGGCAAGACCGACTCGCTGGGCGTCCCTGCCACGCCCTGATTGAGCGGGATCACGCGATAATAGCGGGGCGCGTCGGTGGGCGGAGAAAGCCGATATTGCGTCTGACGTCCGTCGGTCATTTCGGCAACCATCGAGGCTTCTGCAAAGTCCGGCGTGGCGGCCTCTTCGATACGGTAGGCGGTGGCATTGGGGGACGGATTCCAAAAGAGCATACACAGCTCCGGCGCCGTCCAACGATAATGCAAAACCACTTGGTGCGGCTCGTTGAGCACCGGATGGATGCGCAGATCGAAAAGTGCCAGGTCGTGCACGGCTTCTTCGGCCCAATCTTCCAACGCCTGCTGCAAATCCGCCTTGCTCATATCCGGCAGATCGTTGAAGAGCGGTGCAGCGCCCGACGAAAGCACCATCAAACGCCCCAAGCGGAACAGGCTACCCCGATAGGCGTGGAGCGCCATGCCTTCGGGTTCGGGGCCGTGTTGTGCCGACCAGCCTTCCCCCTCGCTCAGCACGGTATCCAGCGACAGATCCGCGCCCGCGCGGTCTTGCAAACGCACGCCGTCCAGCCCCAGCCAAGCCAAGTAGATACGCCCGCCCGGGATGTTGCGCTCCAGCCGCCCGCAAACAAAGCCGGTCAAACCGGCGGGCGCGTCTTCCCAACGCGAGGTGTCCGCCAGCCATTCGCGCAAGTTCAGCGGCCACTCGTCGCCGAGCGTTTCACGCGACCACAGATATTCGGTGATCTGTTCGGCCAGGAATACCGCTGCCGGCCCGTCCGTGAGTGCAAAGGC
Source organism: uncultured Anaerolineaceae bacterium (assembly GCA_964655405.1). Lineage (GTDB taxonomy): Bacteria > Chloroflexota > Anaerolineae > Aggregatilineales > Aggregatilineaceae > JALSSH01. The sequence continues at coordinate 1,169 of CAZZNC010000241.1, forward strand.
CAGCCGTTCCACGTCGTAATGCACCACCAGCGCAGAAGGAACGGCGCTCGCCTCTTCTTCCGGCGCTTTGGCCGGTTGATACCCCCAACGCCAACGCCCATGTGTGCTGCGGCGTTGTTCCAAAGCGTGTGTCTCTAGCCCCAAGCGAATGCGATTAACGTTTGTCATGCCACTGCCCCGCTTATTACCGCGCAAAAAGGTTTGTGATTAGTGTATGCGCGCTGGCGGAAATGAGCAAATTTTTTTACGCGGCGCGGTACAATCAACGCGAAGCAAAACGGAGAGGAACATCACAATGACCCGTTGGTGGCCGCCGCGCGCGGCACGCGCCCATGTCATCGCTACGCGCAGCGCCTGGGCACGCACCGGCAAACGTGTGCATTGGGGACCGGTGGCGGCACGTTGCTTGGGGCACAAACCGCAGCGACGTTACGGGCGCGGCGTGGCGGGCGCGTTGGGGTTGGCCGACGCGCACGTAATCTTCACAGGGGCGCGACGCCAGCGCCTGGACGTGCAAATTCCCTTTGCGCATGTGTGTTGGCTGGGGCTGGTAAGCGTGCGCGCAGCGTGGCGAAAAACAACAGCGCTCATGCTCCACGCGCAAAGCGCGGACGGGTGGCGCGTGTTCGTCTTCACGCTGAACGCCCCCACCGCGTGCGCGGAGGCGTTGGCGGGCGCATGTGCGTTGCCGTTGCACGACAGCCGCCCCAACCGCCCCGACTACGGGCCGGAGCACGCCGCCACGTTGCGCCAGGACATTTACGGCGCGTGGCACACTCAGGCCGAAGGCGCGCTCTATCTGGCGCCGGATCACTTGCTCTTTCGCTGGCAAGACGCGATCCCGCTGGCGCAGATTCGGCGCTTGGATGTGTTGCGCGGGGCAGGCAACGCCCGCCCGCTGCTGCGCGTCGAAGCGGCGCGCGCCGACGGCACGACGGAAACGCGCGGCTTTGCAGTGCCGCACGCGGAGGACTGGGCGGAGGCTATGCGCGCACGAATGCACACCCCCGTCCCTTTGCGCAAGGGGCGCAAACGCAAAGCCCCGCCGTCTCGCTAGACGGAGCGCACGCACCATTTGTAAGTTTTTGTCAGAACCGCCCCCAATGGGTAGACTTTGCATCAGGGAGGCTTACAATATGACAAAAGCTCGCCCCCATTCCGGCGACACACGGTAGAGGACTTCAGTGGTCAAATATTTGGAACGTCCAGAACCCGGGGAACAGTCCACCCCCCACAATCATCCAGGGGAAGGCTATCATGCGCCATCACCGGCGGGCGAGCTGCCCAGCGCTGCCCCCAGAGATTGGCGACGCTGGCAACACGAATTCGCCCCTGTGCAACTGAACGCAACGCGCCGTCTGCGTGCTGAAGACCCGTCCCGACGCACCAGCACCGATCGCTACGCCGTTCCCCCGTCTCAAAAGAGCGAAGGCGTCGAGCCGCGCAGCGACACCAGCGCCGCCCATGCGCCGCAGGAAATGCCCTCCGACAACGTCCCCGACGATGTGCCCCAAACCAGCGCGTAAAACCCGCTCAGTCTACAACAATGCGCGTGTTAATCGTCAGCCCATCGCCGACCGGCTGACCGTTGACCGTGACGGGTAGCCGCTCGCCGGTGAGGGGATCGTACAACCCGATGCGCAGTTGCGCAGGGCCGATGGGCACGTCGTCGGGCACGTGGAAATCCCAATAATCCAACAGCGATTCGCCGGAACGCCAGAAAATAGTGGGATATTGTCTCAGCAGCGGCACACCGTCCCATTGCGCGATCATGTTCCCCTCGGCATCCAACAAGTGGATATACACGCTATAGCTGCGTGGAGCGGGCGCGGAGGCGGTCGGTCGCCAATAAAGCGTGAGGATGATGCGGCGCCCGCGTGACCAATCCAACGTGACCACGTCGTGCCCCAAGAAGTGCACCAGGTCGCCGAAGAGCGCCGGCGTTTCCAACGGATCGTTGGGGTGCATCGGGGCATAGCGCGCCTCGGGGTGTACGGTGTACGCCTCATAGCGGAAAAAGCCGTCGTCGGCGGGCAACGAGCCGTCCGGCTGCAAGGGGATCGGCTCCAGCACAGTCGGCCAGGGGCGGCCCATGCTCTGCACGTTGTGCACATGATAGGTCGAGCCGACAGCCGCGTCTGCCAGCAAAGAATTGGGCCATTTGCCCGCTTGACGCAACAGAAATTCGTTGATGGTGCTATTGACGAAAATATCCACCCCGCTCAAGTCTTCCAAGCGCGTGGGCAGCGCGTCAAAAGCGCGCGGAACGCGAATATCCCACGTGGGAAAGTAAAAAGGCAAGCGATCCTCTCCAGGGGCCACCACCACCGGCGGCGCGCCCTGCTCGGCAGCGGAACGCTCCAGCATGTGCACCACCACCATCAGCGCAGGGTTGCCGTGATCATATTTGGCAGTGTCGTCCGGCAAACCGCCGTCCAACCACACTTGCGCGCTGTGTTGCACGCTCGCCGCCGCTGCCAACGTCACCGCGCCCGCGATCATCAGCGCGCCAAGTGCCCGTCTCGCACGGGAAGCGGCCAGCGCATCCCACAGCCAGCCGTCAATCAGCGCAGCGGCCAACGTCGCCGCCAGCGGCACGATGGCGAAGCTGAGCCGGTAATGGTAGGAAAAGTCCCAAAACCACACCAGCGCATAGGGGGCACCAAGCGTCAGCAACAGCGCCACCGTCTGCCGTGCGTCGGCGGGGAGCTGTCGCCAAGCGCGCCGTCCTTCACGAGCCAGCAACACCGCACCCGCCACCACCAACGCCCATTCCAGCGGCCCCATGCGCCCGCTGGCGCCCACGTCGCCGCGCAGCCAGCGCCATAACGCATCCGCCGAGTTCACCCGCCCGAGCGCGCTGGGCAACGCGCCCGCCAATATCAGCGCAAAGGCCAGCGCGGGCGCCCTACCCTGCCGATAACGCACGGTCAGCGCGCCGGTGACCAGCGCAGCGATCAGCAGCGGCCAGCCCAGTTCCTGGCCGGAACGCTGCGCCAAGTCGTGCCAATACGCGGCAGGGAAAACCACCGCCGGATGCCCCAAGGCCAGGTTGCGCACGTACCACAGCGCGCCCAGCGGCACGCTCGCCGCGCCTGCGATCAGTGCCAGGCGCAAACGCGGCCACTCTGCGCGCACGTTCCGCGCACGCAAAAGCGCCAACCCCACCGCCAACATCACGCCCAACACCAACGCGCCGCCCGTCGGCTTGGTCCACAGCGCGCCGCCGAGCAGCACCCCGCTCAGCGCGGCGCTGCGCGCGTCCCCGTTGCGCCACGCTTCGACGAAAAAGGCCGCCGCGCCGGTGACGTACAGCGTCAGCACGATCTCCAAGTCACCCGCACCCGCCCAGGCCGCCACATGCGGATACAGCGCCCAGATAGCGGCGGTCAGCAGCGCAGCGCGACGGGATCGCCAAGCCCGCCAGCCCAGCTCCCACGCCATCAGGATCGCGGCCAGGTTGAACCAGGGAATCACCACGCGCGCGGCATGGTCGTTGAGCACCGCGCCGCCCATCGCCGCCCAAGCTTGCTGCATCAGCGTGTAGCTGAGCGGCACAAGCTGCGGATAGTAGCCCATGCTTTCAGGGATGCGCCCTTGCAGCGCGAAAATGCGCGCGTTGTAGCCGTAAACCCATTGCGCATCGTAGGCGATGAACGGCCAATAGGCGGCCACCACCACGTTGAGCAGCACCAGCAGCGCAATCCCTGCGATCAATGCGCGCTCGCCGCGTGTGCGG
>CAZZNC010000242.1:0-4885 GCA_964655405.1 uncultured Anaerolineaceae bacterium
TACGCGCTCTTGCACTCGCGGCAGACGTAGGCGCGCTCTAGCCGTCCGTCGGCCTTCCAGCGCCAACGTACCCGCGCCATGTGATAGCGGCAAACAGGCCGGTGACAGATCGGGCAATAATCGCCCGCGTCAAGTGTCGCGCGGCCATAGGATTCTTTCTCGTGTGGATTTTTGTCGCAAATGTAACAATATGGAACAGGCATACGCAGCCTTTACACTTCGGCCAACACCCGCTGCCATTATACCGTGTCCCCTAAGGAAGAAACAGCCCGAATGCCCGCTGCTGAGCGGGGCCGCCCCACGCACAAAGCGGCGCGCGCGAGGTCAGCGCCCGCCGCGAAAGTGGCGAGGCGCTGGGCGACGTGCGCGCCGCAGGCGGGCGAAGTCGGCGCGCGAGCCGCGTTAAGTGGCTCGTGCGTCGGCGAGGTCGCCCCTGTCAGCCGCCTATCGCAAACGACGATTCCACCGTCGCCAGCACGTTGCCGTCCTGCCCCACCACCACCAAGCGCACCTCATAGCCGCCCGGCGGCAACGCCCCGCCCATGACCGACTCCAACACACCATCGGTCACGCCGCTGCGGTTGCGCCAATTGTTCACGTCGCCCAGCGTCGTCCAGTCTCCAAACGGTCCGCCGCGTATCTCCACCTTGTAAAAGCCACCGCTGGGGAAAGTCGCCGTGCCCGTGATGTCAATCTGCTGCCCCGCGCCGTACCCCTGCCCGGGTGTCGGCGCGCTGATGTACGCGGTGACGCCCGGCGCCACTTGCGCACCCGGAGGGGCGGCGCTGAGCATCTGCGCATTGCACGCATAGCGCGGCAAGATCGCCACGCTGGCCGCAAAAGCCCAGCGCCGCGCGTAAAAATCGTCGTCCGGTTCGGCAGGCGGCGCAATGAAGAGCTGCTCTCGCACCCCGTTCACCTGCCCCACCACTTCCGCCGGCACCAAGCAATACTTGGGCGGCACAGTCTTGCCGGTTGGGTCGGCAGCGGCAATGGCGTTGGCAATGTCCGGATTCAACGGGAACACCTGTGCGCGGAACAGCCCTGGTTCGATCTCTTGAGGCTGCGGCCCGTTGACGGATTGCGGAGGCGCAGGGCTGGGCGCGATCTGCACCAAACTGCCGTTCGCGTCGGGGATGAGCGGGGGGCTATCCAAAAACCACTCGAAGACCCCGGGCGTGCAACCGGTGGCGGGGTCTTGCAACGCCGTGCGCGAAATATTGCAAATCTGCCGCTGATAGACGCCCCCGGGGGGCTGCAAATGCGCGTCGTTCGGTTGCTGTGTCCCCAGCTTGTCCAACAGTGCCGGATTGCCGTAAATGCCTGTAACAATCCCGTTCCAAATCGGCGCCGCGCCGTCCAAGCCGGAAACGTGAACCATCTCCGAGTTGTCCGTGTTGCCCGCCCACACGCCTACCACGATATTGCGCGTGTAGCCCACCGTCCAGTTGTCGCGGAAATCGTTGGTCGTCCCCGTCTTGACCGAAGTGGGAATGCCCGGGGTATGAAGGGGACTGTTCGGCCCCATCGCGGGCGTGCGCGCTTGGTTGTCCGCCAGAATGTCGCTGATCACAAAGGCAATGCGCGGGTCGAGCACTTGTGCCCCCTCCGCGCGCACGCTCACCGACTTATCGGTCAAGCGCGCAGAAGACGGGCAACGCTGCTCATATTCGTACAAAATCTCGCCCGCCGAGTTCGTCACGCACCCAATGGCCGTGTTGGGCACATACAACCCGCCGTTCGCTAACGTGGCATAAGCCGTCGTCAGCTCCAGCGGCGTCACCTCGCCGCCGCCCAACGTCAGCGCCGGCCCGTAGCGGGACGGATCGCTGAGGCTGCTCACGCCCACGCGGTTCATTGTCCAAATGAAATACTCCAACCCAATCGCACGCAGCGTTTGCACGGCGGGGATGTTGTACGAATTCGCCAGCGCCTCGCGCACGCGCACCGGCCCATGAAAACGCCCGTCGTAGTTCACCGGCACATAGGGCGCCTGCCCAGGCATGGGGATGTGCGTTTCCGTGTCCCAAATGATCTGCGCCGCGCTCCAACCGTGCTCCATCGCGGCGGCGTAGGTGAAGGGCTTCATGGCGCTGCCGGGTTGGCGCTGCGCAATGGTGATGTTCACCTGCCCGTCTATGCTCTCGTCCTCATAGTTGATCGAGCCGACCATCGCCAAAATCTCGCCGGTCTCTGGCCGCAAGATCACCACCGCCGCGTTGTGCATGTTGTGCGCGTCGCGCATGGCTTCCACTTGTTGGCGCGCCATGTTTTCCGCCAGCCGCTGAAAGTCCATATCCACGCTGGTATACACGTGCAACCCGCCCCGCGCGATCATGCGTTTGATCTCGTCTTGCGGCAAGCCCAGCTCCCGTGTCAGCAGGTCTTCAAGCTGGCTTTGCGCATAAACCACCATGTGCGGCGCGGCGTCCAGCCGAATATCGGCGTTGACGAAGTTCAGCGACTCGGCATAAGCGGTGTTTGCCTGCGAGCGCGTGATGTAGCCTTCTTCCACCATCAAGTCCAAAACCAGCTTGCGCCGCGCCATCACACGCCGCTGCACGTTCGGGTCCGGGTTGAGCGGGTCGAGGTCGGCGGGCGCTTGCGGCAGTCCGGCCAAAAGTGCCGCCTCGCCGAGCGTGAGTTCGCTGGCGTGCTTGCCGAAGTAGGTTTGTGCGGCGGCTTCCACCCCATACGCCAAATGCCCATAGGGGATTTCGTTCAAATACAGCTCTAGGATGTCGTCCTTGCTCTTGCGCTGCGTCAAGATCACGGCCAACAGCGCCTCGTCCAGCTTACGGTTGAGCGAGCGTTCGTATTTGTACTCTTCGGTGAAAAGCACATTGCGGATTAGCTGTTGGGTGATGGTTGAACCACCGGAAACGATATAGCCGTAGCGCACGTATTGCCAGCCCGCGCGCAAGATGCTGGGAATATCTATGCCGCGATTTTCGTAAAAGGTGTCGTCTTCCAGCGCGATCGTGGCGTGGATCATGTCCTCGGGAATCTGATCCAACGTAATGCGTGTGCGCCGCCCTTCGGTAATCACTTCATAGAGCTTGTTGCCCTCGTGGTCGTAAATGATGGTGGACTCAAAGCCCTGGTAATCTGCCAAATCGTCGAGCTTGTCGATCTGGTCTTCCAGGCGCTGGGTGTAGTGGTCGTAAACCAGAAAAGCCGCGATCAACAGCCCCAACGTCAACACGCCCACCACGCCCATACAGCCAAAAATCACGCCCGGGCCGAGTGTGAGGCCGCGTTTGCCCCGCCGACGACGCCCAAAACGCCCTCGGCGACTGCTCGGCTGGGGAGGTGTCGGTGGCGGCGTAGTGGGATATTGCGGCGGCGGATACATGCCGCGCGGCTCGGTGGGCGGAGGGGGCGTCACCCCGCGCGCGGTCGTGCTGTGGTGGGGCATCGTGTCTTCGGGTTGTGAGGCAGGGGGAGGGTAGCTCATTGGGTGCTCCGGCTCATCTTAGCAACTTCTCATCACGCCCTGATTCTATCACCAGAACACAAACGCCCGCTATGCCCCCGCTCTACGTTCACGCGGCGGCACACGGGCGCTCGAAAGCCCAAACGGGCAGGGCGCTAGCTTCCTTTGCTTTTCCCTTTGCCTTTTTCGGCATCTGGCGTGCCGTCGTCATAAAACTCGTCAATTTTCCGGAAGATTTGCGCGCGGAAGTCTTCTGGATCGTCAATATTGTGCATGACGATCTCCGTGCCGGCGCTGCCCGCCGTCTCGATGCGTATATCACCGTGCCCCAACAAGCGTCGGATCAATCCGTAGGTGATGGAAATGTCTTGCACCTGGTTAAGCGGCACAGCACGCTCTTTTTTCACAAAAACGCCTTGCCGCCGCACAACGGCACGGTTGCTCAGCGCCAAATAGTCCTGTCGCCACCACAACAGCCACAATCCCAACGTGCCGATGGCCTTGAGCCAAAATTGCGGGCGGCGTTTGGACTGTCGCTTAACGGTAATCGTCTTCTGTTCCACCTGTTTCATCCTCTCTTGTTGCAGGGCGATTTTCCGGTTGCGCTCTGGAAACCAGTTTGACCGCTGCGGACGGTTGATTGGTGCGGAAGAAAAGTGCGGCCACCGTCACCATCACCGAAAAACCTACACCGACCACAATGGCAGCAAAGATCGCTTGTGCAGTCGAATTCCTTTGGTCCAACAGCGCATAAAGAACCACAAACAACGTGTTCAAGATCGTGCCGCCAACGCCCAACTCCAACGTGCCCAGCCAGGCGCGACGCACGGCGATATAGAGCACGAACAACGTTCCGGCAAAAAGCAGCAAAAAGATCGTTCCCACCATGCCGCTCCTTTGGGGCAAGCCCTTATCAAATTCACATCACGGGTCAAGTGTAATACAAACGGGGCGGTTTAGAAAAGCACCACCCCCGATAGCTGTGCATTCGGCTGCGTTTCGGCGCAAAAACCGCGCCCCACTCGCTCAGCGTGGTGAAGATGCCTCTTCCACCACAATTTCCGGAAAAAATTGGCGTACCGTGCCCGCTATCCAACCGTGCAGCGTGTTGAGCGAAAGCGGGCATCCTTCGCACGCGCCACCGAGCTTGACCCGCGCGACTTTGCCATCGAAGGACACCAACTCAACCGTCCCCCCGTGATAGTATTCGATGTAGGAAGACAGATTTTCGATCAGGGTACTCAGCCGCTCATCGAGCGGGGCGTCGGCGTTGCCGGCGCTCAAATTCAATTCGGGCATGGGTATACTCCCTCGAACAACAAGAACCCGTCCTAAGTCAATCTTAGCACGGTTTGATGTGAATATGCAGTTTTATAAGAGCAAGAAAAGGGGGCGGGGAAAAAGAGAGAAGACGGTGAAGTTGGCAGCGACCTACGCTCCCAGAGGGCT
>CAZZNC010000243.1:0-4869 GCA_964655405.1 uncultured Anaerolineaceae bacterium
CGATGGCAATGGCCGCTTGCGGAGCGAGCAACGCCAGCACGTTACGTGCCTCGTTGACTTCGGGGCGCGTGTTATACGGACAGATCACTTGCAGCACGCCTAGTGTCTGCTCCTGATAGATCAACGGCACGCCGACGACGCTGGCATGGGACGGTACACTTTCGCGGACCAGGGGGTTGGCGTGCGGCCATTCCCGATAGTTGAGGATGACGCTGGGCTGCTTGGTTGCCAAGATCAACCCCACTTGGCCGGTTTCAGGAGACGCGCGGCGCTCGACATAGACGGGGGGAATTTGATACACGGCCCGCACGACCGGCGTGCCGTCGGGTTCTAACAGCAAGATGAGACCTTTGATCCCGTTGACCAGGTTGGCGGCTTCCTCAACGATGCGCGCCAAGATGTCGTCGAGTTCCATGCTGTCTTCGGCGATGATTTGCGCGATGGTGGAAAGGGTGCGTTGGCGGCCTTCCAGCGCGTTTTGCTTGCCTTGCAGCTCGCTTACGCGAATGGCGGCGGAAACTTGCGCCGCAAAGAGCCGCCCGAGCTGCAAATGTTCGCCCTTGAAGTGCCCGGGCTGGCGGGTTGCCAGCGCGACAAAGCCCACCAAACGCGAGCCGATGTTGAGCGGAATACGCATGTAGGAACTGGCATTCAGCGCGTGGGCTTCTGGCAGAAAGGGGGAAATGTCGTCTCCGGTTTGCGGAGAAACCACGCTCAGCAACACTTCTTCGCCCAAATAGGCCATGCGGTCTTCCTGGCGGGAAACCGAGTTCAGCAACTGCTGGCAGGTTTCCAAATAGGCTTGGGGAATACCCATGCCCAATGTGTCGTCGAGCGTGTCGTAAGCGTCGTCGGCCAACAGAATGGCGATGCTTTCTGCCCCCATCACCTGGCGCCCGACCACTTGCAAGCCCTGGAAGACGCTCATGTCTTCGTCACTGCCTGCCAGCAGCGTGATGGTGTGCAACAGCTCTTCCAGGTGTTCCACGCGCTTTTGCAAGGCATGAGGGTCGGCAAAACGGGCGTTTTGGTGGGCGTGGGTGATCAGTTCGCGCAGGGCGGCGATGAGCGTTTCGGTTTCCGCGTCTGCTGCCACGAAGCTCTGAATATTCGGGAACAGTTGTTGATCGGTGTGGGCGTCGTACAAGCCGAGAATGGGAATATTTTGCCAGCATTGGCAGGCATGAGCGAGCAGGTCGGGAACCTGGCGGGCGTCACCGCTCAAGTCCACCACCAGCGCACAGGGCGGGGTGATGTTGAAGATGTATTCGGCGGCGGCCAATGTGGTGATGTGAATGACGGTGAAGTCGTCCTCGATGGCGTCAAGCAGCGGGTGAGATGGCCCGAACCATAACAAAAGGGGCGGCGTATAACCCGAATGGTTGGAGAGGAGTGGAACACTATCCGTGTGGTTCATGGAATAGGTATCCGCCGACATAGGAGCGTTGTTGGGCGATGTCGAGAATTGTGAGCGTAAGCGCGATACCGCTTGCCAATGATAGCGAGCGACTGCCTACGGACTTGTGCTAAGTATAGCACAAGTTGCAATATTGTATAACGCGATTTGGGGTCGAAAGTAAATTCGAAGCAAACACTTTATACCTAATAAGGGTTGTCGGGAGGTTATAAGTTTGTTTATAAGCGTGCCGCTCCGGTCTCAATTAGGAGCAAGGTACTGGGGCGGGGTGTGGAGGGCGTGAAAAGCTGCTTGGCCCTTTGTGACAAAAGTCACGTGAGAATACGGCTATAGCTAACTGTGCAGGGGGAGGGAAGCTGGTATGCTGGTGGGCGTGTGACAGCAAGCTGGTGTGACAATCTCTCAGTAGTGATTGTCTCGCATGAGCTGAGATGGTGTTTCTCTTCTGCCTCCTTAAATACATTTTTTAACCGATGCCGCGCCGGAAGTTTCCGGAGCGGCATTTTGTTTCGCTTTTACTTTTATCATTTTTGTTGTACTATAAAAACGTGGCTAGGTCAGCATCCCCCAAAAGGGATGCTGCATCAAATGTTTTCCTCCTTGTGCTTCAGTGCACGACCCACCCGGGTCGTGCACTGAAATTTTATCGGCGGCTCGTGGTGCGCAGCCGTTCCAATGCCCACGCCGCGTGTTCGCGTACCAAGTCGGAAGCGTCCCCGCGCGCCAACGTATCCAGCAGCGGCGCAAACTCTGCCAAGCCGCTGTTGCCTGCCGCCACGCACGCATTGCGCACCAGCCGCGCGCGTTTGACTCGCCAGATCGGTGAGTGGCGAAAACGTGCGCGGAAGCCTTCTTCGTCCAAAGCCAACAGATCGCGCAGCGGCGGGGCGGCCCGTTCGTCGTCAACGGGCCAAAAGGCGCGCTCCGCCGTCGGACGGGCGAATTTGCGCGTGAAGGGGCATACGTCCTGGCACACGTCGCAGCCGTAAACCCAATTGCCCATCAACGGGCGCAGCTCTGGCGGGATTGTTCCCTTGAGTTCGATGGTCAAATAGCTGATGCAACGGCGCGCGTCCAGCGTATAGGGGCGCGAGAAGGCTTGTGTGGGGCAGGCGCGTTGACAGCGTGTGCAACGCCCGCACGAAACGCCCGCGCGCGGCGTGTCGTAAGTGTCGAACTCCAACGTGGTCAGCAGCTCGCCCAGGAAAAAGTACGACCCGCGTTGTGCATGGATCAGCAGCGTATTTTTGCCGACGAAGCCCAATCCGGCTTGGTGCGCATGGCTGCGTTCCAGGATCGCGCCGGTGTCTACATAGGCTTTGCTGTGCACGTCCTGGCCGGACTGCTCGCGCAGCCATTGCGCCAACGCCTCCAGGCGCGGCAGCATCACGTCGTGATAGTCTGCGCCCCAGGCATACGCCGAAATGCGCCCCCGTCGCGGATCGCGCAGCACGTTTTCCGGCACGGCGTGCGTGGTGTAGTCCAGCGCCACGACCACCAACGCACGCACCCCGGGCAAGATCACGTTGGGGTCGCGCCGCCGTGCCAGACGGTCGGGGCGCGCCAAGTATCCCATCTGCCCGTGCATTCCCGTTTCCACCCAAGCCAAATAGGCGTCCAGGCGCGAGGATGGTGTCGCCGGAATGATGCCCGCGTCGCTGAAGCCGAGTTCACGGGCGCGTTGAAGGGTGCGGGCGGCGGAAAATGGGAGGCTCATGAGCCATTCCTCCGGCTTGGAGCAGCCAAAAGTGGCGTTTGGGTGTAATACAGTAAGTATAACGTGGGCGAAAAAAGGAGGGCACAATGTCCCATCGGAAGGATCGCGGCAGCGTGCGCTGGCTGCGGGTGGTGGTCGGGGTGTTGGTGTTGCTGGGCTGGGGCGCTGCGCAGGGTGAAGCCGCGCCACCCCGCCCGTTGTCGGAAACACTCGCCGCACACGTTTACGCGCTGAGCGTACAAATCGGCACACGTCCGGCGGGCAGCGCTGCCGAAATGCAAGCTGCGCAGTATATCGCCGCACAACTGCGCGGGTGGGGCTATGCGGTGGAGATCCAACCGTTTACTACCACACGCGGCGGCCAGACGTATACTTCTCGCAACGTAATCGCACGCAAGCCGGCAAGCGCGCCTGCGGGCGATGGGGGCACACTGATCGTAGGAGCGCACATGGATTGTGTCACGGCGGGCACGGGCGCCGACGACAACGCTTCGGGCGTGGCGGTGATGTTGGCGACGGCGGAGGCGTTAGCCGACGTGCCCAGCGCGTACACGTTGGTTTTCGTGGCGTTTGGCTCGGAAGAAGTGGGCGAGCTTGGCTCGCAGCACTACGTGGAAACGCTCGACGAGGCCGAGCGTGCTCGCATGGTGGCGATGTTCAACGTGGACACGGTGGGGGTGGGGGACTTTGCCTATGTGTATGCGGGCGCACGCACCGAGCATGAAGACTTTCGCCAGCCTTATACGCCCGGCCCCACCTGGGTACGCGATCTGGCTTTGCAACAAGCGGAGCAGTTGGATATTTCCATGCGCACCAGTCCGGCGGAAGGTTGGGCGGGCTTCACCGGCCCTTGGAGCGATCATCAGCCGTTTGTCAACGCGGGCGTGCCGGTGGCCTACTTCGAGCGTTGGAACTGGGATGCCGGTGGCGACCCGGGTTGGGGTGTAGAACGCGCCGAGGGCGGCGACGTGCTGCACACACCGCGCGACCGTTACGAGACGGTGGACGCCGAAAAGATGGTCGCGGTGGCGCGTGTGCTCACGGCAACGCTGGAGGCCCTGGCGCGCGGTGAGCTGACGCCCCCGACCACACAGCGCCTCCCGCTATTTGAAATTTCCAACTTTACGTGTTGGCGCTTGCCAGGATTTCACCGAACCATTTACAATAAAACAATGGTATTGTTATGAGAAACGTTTCAACATCTTCATAAGGCGTGGAATTTATCAGTGCTTGTCATTATCCGGGGAGTTCATCATGGCACGGATTCTTATCGTGGAGGACGACAGCGAATTACAAAACATGTTGGCCTTGCTGCTGAAGCGGCAAGGGTATGAGGTTTACGGAGCGCAAAACGGCGTAGAAGCCCTCTATCAGGCGGTGTACTATCAGCCGGACCTGATCATTTTGGACTTGATGATGCCCCTGGCTTCTGGCGATGCCGTCCTGGGTTTCATCCGCAGCACCGACAGCTTGCGCAATACGCCCGTGCTGGTCGTTTCTGCGCATCCCAAAGCGGCAGAGTTGGCCGGCCAGTTGGAGGCTGACGATTTTCTCATCACACCCGTTGAAATGAAGACCCTTCTGGCGCGCATTGCGGCCTTGTTGCAAAAAACCTAGCGTGTTTCACGGCAGCTTGGCTATGTCGGCGCTTGCCATCTTTTCATCGGCGAGCGCCGTTGTTTTTTGCTTGTTTTTTGCAAATTCTCCGCTTTCCTCCCAAGCGCCCCCGCAAGGA
>CAZZNC010000244.1:0-4863 GCA_964655405.1 uncultured Anaerolineaceae bacterium
GGTTGTGGCGATGCGGGACAAGCTCGCGCACCAAAATGCCCTCGCGCACCAGCGCGTCTACCCATTCCGAACGCCAGGCGTCGGAGGTGTTCAGCCCGGGGCCGCTCAGTCCGTGATCCATGCTGATACCCTTGAGCAAAAAGCCGTAATTGACATATTCCCAGTTGCGCACATGCAGCGTGTTGACCACGCGGTGCACGATACGGTCGCGCACTTGGCGCGTTTTTTGCACCATCGGATGGGTTTCGTACAGGGCCACCGTGCCGGCCTGTTCGTCCAATTGCAGAAGCCCCTGAGAGGCGGCTTGCCAGATCAGATCATGCGCGCGGTCGGCGTTGGGCACAACACGCCCTTCGATCAAACGCGCGGTCAGCGCGTCAATCGAGACGCGATCCGTCTCGGCGGCCAGCAGCATCTGATCCAGTTGCAAAATGACGCTCGTCCATTGCGAGGGGCGGAACTCCGGCACGTCTTCTTGGGGCGCCGTTTCTACCGGCGTCAAGTCGGCGCGGCGCTCCAGCTTGCAAAAGTCCTCGATGTAGGCCACTTCCAGCGCGGGGTTGGACTCCACAAGGCGGCTGGTGCTGCCGCGCACGCCCCAGACGACCACTTGCTTGTTGCGCGCACGCACGGCGCTAAAAACTTCGTTGAAGTCCCGATCTCCACTGGCGATGATGAACACGTCGGCGCTGTCCGGCTGGGCGCTGTCGTCCAACACCTCTTTGGCGATGCGCATGTCGGCGCTGTTCTTCCCCGGCAGACTGTAGACCGGATCGATGTTGACGAGCGCCAAGCGGCTGGGCACCTCCTCGGAAACTTCCCGACCGGTGTTGTCTACCATTGGGCCGAGCGCGCCGCGCTGCCCCCAGGGGGCATAAGCGGCCATGTGCACCACCTGGCCGTAGGTTTGCGCCTGATGGATCATGCCGCTGAGCAAGGCGTCGATGTTGACCAAGTAGCCTTGTTCGGTCAGGCTGATCGAGATGTTTTCGAAGTCGATATACAGCGCCACCGTTTTGCTGGGGATGCCCAAGATCACTTCCAGCGGTTGGAAGATCACGCCTTGCAGTCCGTCGGGTTGTTCTTCTCCCCAAACGCGAATACGGGTGCGGTTGGTTGTGGGCACGTACTGGATCAGTTCCAGCATGTCATCGCGCGTGGAAGCAATGATCAGCTCGTCTACCGGCTCGGCGTCTTCGGCAAAATAGTGCCGGATCAGGCTTTCGGTGATATGGGCACGTTGGGGCACGTTGAAAAGGTCGTACCCTTGCGTGGCGAAGACTTGCTGCACACTCACGCCAACGCTGCCACTGGGCCGGCGGTACCGGTTCCAGTCTGCGACGGCGATGGTGACGACCTCGTGTTGCTGCAAACCGGCGGCCAGCGCGGCACTGCTGCGCAAATTGGCGGCCACCGTCTGGATATCCAGGACGACGCCGCGCGCCTCCAGGTGTTGGAGCAGATCGTCTACATCTACAATCAAATACGCTATCATGGACAGCTCTCTACAACCACACAATCCCCGTGCCGTGCTCTCAGGCGACAGCGCAGGAGGAACGTTTGAGGATAGCCGGTTGGTTGCAGAGTGACGAGGCGCGGACAGGCAAAAGGTGGGAGGCAACAGTAGAACAGATGACTAAATAGGCAAACTCTCACCTAAAGCTACTTGGAAAATGGCGTTTTATAAAACATATTTTGCGCGCGCTGTCTTGCTTTGCAAATGTTTAAGGAGCGCACGTCACGGCCCCTGGGGCCTGTGGAGAGGATCGAGCGCATTTAGGATGCCGCATCAATGTGCTTCAGCCTGCGCCGATCCATCTCTTGGGAAGACGGGCCAACGCCTTCCGACGAACAAGTCACGGTCTCTGTCGCGGCTTACAAACTCCGACCAACGCTATGCTACCACTTTTCTATCATCACTCATTGTAGCAGGCGAGAAGGTGTTCGCCAAGTGAAATTCCGAAAGTTTTTATATTTGACAAAGCCTGCGGTGGGGTTTGGCCGAAGTTTCGGAAGCGTGGGGCGGGGCTGGCGGTGCGGACCATGCCCGATATGCGCCAGACCGGTTTTTTTCAGGCCCAAGCGCCGTGTTTGTGCGCTGGTATCCGTCCTTCGATCTCCGACGTGCGCACCGCTTTCCTTCGTTTCATATAAGGAGGGGGGAGCGTTCTCTCCGAGTTTGACAACGGCCCCGATTTATTTACAATTTTGGTAAAAATAAAATCTTACGGCAACGCACGGCAAACAAAATAATAATGCGCAGTTTGCGGGGATAATTTTGCAAGCGGATGGAAGGACAATGCCCTATGATCGAAGAAGCCACAAGCGCGTTTTTCACGGCCAAACACGACAAAGCCTTGCGCATCGCTACCGTGCTCAAATTCGTGGCTTGGATCGCGGTGTTCTACACTTTGCTGAGGAGTGTGTTGTGGTATTTGCAGATCGACGCTTGGTACGCGGGTTGGTATATGACGCATGGGTACGACACGACGGTCAACTGTTTGTTTGATGCCCTGAACCAAGACCGCACCTATGCGGTCAAGGCGTTTATCGGTTTGGCCTCCATTCTGTTACGAGGCCTGGCCTATTGGTTTGTGTTGCGAGGGGCCGCTGTGGGGTTGAGCATCCTTGTAGAAACCGATCTGAACTACCGTGACATGCCCGACGAGGAAGCATCCGATGAGTGACTCTCTTCGCACCTCCCTTTATAGCCGGTTCAATCAACGTGACACGGACGAGTTGCTGAGCATCTGGCAAGAAAACAATCGTGGCGACTGGTCCGACTTGGCCTTTGATGTGCTGCGGGAGATTTTGCAAGAACGCCTCGGCGAAGTTCCCCCGCAAAGCGAACCCACTTTTGAGCGGGCTGCACCGGACGACGCGGGAGACGTATCCCAGGAGCGCATTGACCAACTCTTGGCGGATGAGGAGGCCCCCGTTTTCTACAATCCGAGGGAAGTGCTTGGGTTGGCAAAATGGCTCAAGCGCGTTGCCATAGGCATGGTTGGGGTCACCATTATGGCATCTCTCGTCTACTTGCCCTCTGCGTATGAGAGCCTGCGGTCATTTTCCCCGATGGATAGCTTTCCCAAAACGCTGGTATGGGGGTTGACCCTGCTTTTGGTGGGAGGGCCGACGGCTTTGCAATGCGCGCTCTACTATTGGGGTTTCAGATGGTTGGCTTTTGTGCTCAAGATGTTGATGGAAATGGAATTCACCAGCCGTGAAGCACGCTAACCACTCCCTGACCAAATTTCCCTTTCCCCCGTCCGACGGTATGCGGTATAGTCTTGGGGAAGCATACGCAGGTTGAATACAGGTAAAGGCAACCGTATGACCCAAGACCCAACCGCGCACACTGCATTTCCCGCTCCGGCTGCGGCCACTGCTGCACCTCCGCTTTTCATCGAGTGCGACAACTTGGTGAAAATCTACAAAGTGGCGGATCTCGAAGTGGTGGCCTTGCAAGGGCTGGACTTGCTGGTGCGTGAAGGTGAAATGATGGCGTTGGTCGGCCCGTCGGGTTCGGGCAAGTCTACGTTGATGAACATTTTGGGCGGGCTGGATACGCCCACCGCTGGCAAAGTGCATGTGGGCGAGTACAACTTGCTGGAAATGACGCGCCGTGACCAGGTTTTCTATCGGCGGCACATGGTGGGTTTCGTTTGGCAGCAGACCGCGCGTAATTTGCTCCCCTACCTCACCGCGCGCGAAAACGTGGAGCTGCCGATGGCGTTGGCGGGCTTCCCTGCGCGCGAACGGCACGAACGCGCCGCCGATTTGCTGGGGCGGGTGGGGCTGGCCGAGCGCATGAAGCATCACCCCGACCGCCTTTCCGGCGGGGAACAGCAGCGCGTGGCAATTGCTGTGGCGATGGCGAACCGCCCGCGTTTGTTGCTGGCCGACGAGCCGACCGGTGAAGTGGACAACGCTTCGGCGGAACAAATCTTCCAGGTGCTGCGTACACTAAATCAGGAGTTTGGCGTGACGGTGATCATCGTGACGCACGATATGACCGTCGCCACGCGCGTTGACCGTGTGGTGGGGTTGCGCGACGGGCGCACCAGCACCGAAATTTTGCGCCGCCGTGACGGTGACGTGGCCGTCGGCGAAGAGGAATACGCCATCTTGGATCGAGCAGGGCGCTTGCAGTTGCCGGAAGCCTACATCGAGGCGCTGGACATGCGCGACCGTGTGCGTTTGCGGTTGGAAGAATCCCATGTGCAGGTGTGGCCGGAGCAACTCACTGGCCCGAACGGCAACCATGCCCGTGAAGACGACAGCGCGGAGGAGTGACCCTTTGATGAGCCAAGCGGACGAGCGTTTTTCCACCAGCACCGAGCCGGCAATCAGCTTGCAGCATGTGCACCGCGTTTACCATCTGGCGGGCGAAGATATTCACGCGGTCAATGACGTAACCTTGGATGTGTGGCCCTGCCACATGACCGCTATCATCGGGCGTTCCGGTTCGGGCAAGACCACGCTGCTGAACTTGATCGCCGGTTTGGACGTGCCCACCGAAGGCACGATCCACGTGTTGGGCAAGAACTTGGGCCAGATGAGCGAGCGCGAAAAGCTGGACTTGCGCTTGCGCAAGCTGGGCTTCATCTTCCAGACGTTTGGGCTGATCCCGTTGCTGACGGCGCGTGAAAACGTGGGCGTGCCCTTGCGGATGCGCGGTTTGGCCCCTGCCGAACGCGAGGCGCGCGTCGAGGAGGCGTTGGCGTGGGTGGGCCTGGGCGAACGCGCCCATCACCGCCCGTATGAACTTTCCGGCGGGGAACAGCAGCGCGTGGCGATTGCGCGCGCGTTGGCCGGTGAACCGTCGTTGGTGTTGGCCGACGAGCCGACAGGACAGCTCGA
>CAZZNC010000245.1:0-4862 GCA_964655405.1 uncultured Anaerolineaceae bacterium
TACGGATCACGGATTTTCCGCGTGTTTCCAGCACGTCGATTTCCACTTCCAGCGGTGGCGTGATTTTGTGCTCGATTTCGGTGCGCAGTGTCTCAATGGCCTCGCTGACGTTGGAGATGCCGGCGGGTTTTTCTTTGGGTTTGGCGCTCACGCCCACGTAGATCGTGCCGCCGTTGGTGTTCGCCAGCGCGCATACGTCCGCAATGATCGCGTAAAGCCTGCCACCGCGCCGTGTCATGCCTTCATGGAAGGTTTGCACGATGCTCGGCCCTTGTTCGCGTGCAGCCTGCACGTGATCGTAAGGATCGTGGCTGGGGCGATAGGGGCGTGTGCGTGCAAAGTCGTTGCTGCGGAAAACGGCCAACAATGCCTCAAAAGTGCGTTCCGGCAACAGAACCTCGGTCACGCGGTCGCCGACCCCCAGGTACTTGGAGTTGCGCGGGTGGGCCTTCAAGCGGTGCGCGTCCGAACCCTGGATGCAGCGCATCCGGCGGGGATATTCGGGTTTGGTGCCGTCGAAAAAGCGTTGAGTGCTGTGCCGTCCCTTTTTGTCCAGGTCGGTCACTTCCAGCGCGTGCAAGTTCGGGTCTTGCGTGTAGGCGATCTTGGTTTGCCCACCGAAGTCGAAGCCGCGCATGGCCACGCCATGACTGGAATTGGCGTGCGCAGCGATGACGATGCCGCCCGCTTGGTTGATGGTGCGATATGCGGTCAGCACGTCTGCCGACGCGCCGACGTTAGAGTCGCCCGCGTCCAGCGTTTCTGGCGGAATATTCAAGCTGAGCAAAATGTGTTCCAATTGGCGAATGGGGGTATCGGGCGAAAAGATGCCCAAGATGTGAAAGCCGAAGGTCGCCGTAAATTCGAAGCCCGGCAGCACCAGGATTTTCCCCAATAGGCGACGATATTCCGCCAAGCGGCGTTTCTCGTCCGGTTCAATACGGTTGAGCTGCTCCAAATAGGCCAAGTGATTGACCTCGTCGTGCATTGCGCGGTAGCCTGAGACCGTGTTGTGGTCGGTGAAGGCTATAATGTCCAACCCGCGCATTTCGGCATGGAGCAGAATGTCTAAATAGCTCACGTCCGGTTCTTGGTAATCTACCGAACCTGGCGTGTGCAGATGCAGGTCCATGCGGTACCATTGCATCTTGGAACGTCGGGATTTCGCGCTCACAGAGCCTCTCTCTCTTCTGGTGTGTTGTTGTCAGCAGCCCGATGGGTGGAGAAGGGGCGCTATTTCAGCAGGTCATAGAAAATATCGGCCAATTTGTTTGGCTCGAAAGGTTTGATCAGGAACAAATTGGCGCCGACGGCTAGGGCTTGTTCCTCCATATCCAAGCCGGAAGCCATCACGATCGGCGTTTGCGCAAAAGTCGGGTGGCTGCGCAGCGTCTTCACAAGCTCCAAGCCTGTCATATCCACCAATCGGTAATCAATCAAAAAGGCGTCCGGTGGTGTGTTCTGGGCCACTTCCAACGCTTCCTGACCTCGGGCGGCGTTCAAAATCTCGAAGCCGTCCATTTCCAGCAAAGTCTGGAGCAATTTTACGGTAGTGCGTTCGTCGTCCACAATCAAAATCTTAGGCAAAGTTGCCTCCTTCGCGTCTCGGCGTGTCGGTTAATCTATAGCATCGGCCACGCGCAACTATGCATCTGGGTTCGGCTGCGCTTCGGTGAGGGCATCTTGAGGCGCCGTGAGCGCCGTCGCCCAGACTTCGTCCATATCGTCCACCGGCACGAACGTCAGCGCCTCGCGGACTTCCTCCGGCACGTCTTCCAAGTCATGCTCGTTGCCACGCGGCAAGATCACGGTGTCTAAACCGGCACGGTGCGCTGCCAACACCTTATCTTTGATTCCCCCCACCGGTAACACTTGCCCTTGCAAGGTGAGTTCGCCGGTCATGGCGACGTTGGAGTGTACGGCTCGTCCTGTGAAGAGCGACATCAACGCCGTTGCCATCGTGATCCCTGCCGAAGGGCCGTCTTTGGGCACAGCGCCCGCCGGCACGTGCAAATGCACGTCGCGCTTCTCGAAATAATCCGCTGCCAAGCCGTATTCGGCAGCGCGCGAGCGCACGTAGCTGAAGGCGATGCGCGCGCTTTCTTGCATCACCTCGCCCAATTGTCCGGTGTATTGGAAGCTCTTGCCCCCCGGCATCTGTGCAGCTTCGATAAAGAGCACATCGCCGCCGAAAACCGTCACCGCCAATCCGATAGCCACCCCGGGCACGCCGCTCAGTCGCTTGGTGATCTCATCTTGGTAGGTGTAGCGCGGATAGCCCAGCAGTTCCCTCACGGCGTCCGCGTCTACAATCGTTTTGCCGGTGTGTCCCTCTGCGATCTTGGTGACGATCTTACGTGCCACATGCCCGATCTCGCGTTCCAAATTGCGCACGCCGGCTTCGCGCGTGTAATCGCGGATGATGGCTTGTAACGCCGCTTTGCTGAATTCCAGCTCATCGGGGCGTAATCCGTTTTCACGAATCTGGCGCGGCACAAGGTAGCGTTGGGCGATCTGAAGTTTTTCATGCTCGGTATAACCGCTCAGGTGGATGATCTCCATGCGGTCGAGCAGGGGGCGCGGGATCGTATCCAACGTGTTGGCCGTGGTGATGAACATCACTTCGGAAAGATCGAAAGGCACGTCCAAGTAGTGGTCGCGGAACTCGAAGTTTTGTTCCGGGTCAAGCACTTCCAGCAGCGCCGAGGCCGGATCTCCGCGAAAGTCACGCCCCAATTTGTCCACTTCGTCCAACATGATAACCGGATTGCGGCTGCCCACCCGTCGCAGTGTTTGGATGATGCGTCCGGGCATGGCCCCGATGTAGGTGCGACGAAAGCCGCGAATTTCCGCTTCATCACGCACGCCGCCAAGCGACATGCGCGTAAATTGTCGCCCGATGGCCCGCGCAATAGAAGCGCCCAGTGACGTTTTGCCCACCCCGGGCGGCCCCACAAAACATAGGATCGCCCCTTTGCGCTCACGGCGGATGCTATCTTGTGGCGTTTCGTCGGCCAGCTCTTCGGCGCGCTCTTGGCGCAGTTTGCGCACGGCCAGGTATTCCAAGATGCGCTCTTTGATGTCTTCCAAGTCGTAATGGTCGGCATCCAGAACTTCGCGCGCGTGGGCAATATCCAAGGTGTCTTCGGTGCGCACGTCCCAGGGCAGGCTGACCATCCAGTCCAAGTAAGTGCGTATGACCCCGTACTCGGCAGCGGCAACGGGCAACTTGGCGAGGCGATCCAATTCGCGCAGCGCTTCGCGCTCGGCTTCTTCCGGCATGTGCGCTTCGGCGATCTTGCGGCGGAATTCTTCCACCTCGACGGTTTGCTCGTCCCCTTCGCCCAGTTCGCGCTGGATGGCTTTGAGCTGTTCACGCAAGAAGTATTCGCGCTGGGTCTTTTCCATCTCCGACTGGGCTTCGGACTGGATGCGGTGCCCCAGCTCCAGCACTTCCAGCTCTTTGGTGAGAATATTCAGCAACAGCCGCAGCTTTTCGGTCACGTCGTCGAGCCGTAACAACGTTTGTTGCTCTTCCAACCCGATGCGGACATACGTTGCCAGCGCGTAAACCAATTGCAGGGGGTCTTCCACGCTGAGCACGGCGCTGGTCAGTTCGGAAGGGATGCTGGGGACAAGTTCGGCGATGCGCCCGAACTGTTCCACGACGCTGCGCATCAATGCTTCGGTTTCCAGCGTCTTTTCGTTCGTTTCCGGCGCGGCGCTGACGTGCGCCACCAAATACGGCTCGGTGGCGGTGTACGCTTCCACCTTGATGCGCGCGATGCCTTGCACCAACAGCCGAATTGTGCCGTCCGGTGCGCGGAAAAGGCGGTGGATTTGTGCCAACGTGCCGTAAGTGTAGATGTCTTCCGGCCCGGGGGTGTCCAGTTCTGGCTTGCGCGAAGCCACCAAGCCGATCAATCGGTCGCCAGAAACAACCTCGTCCACCAACTTGATCGAGCGCGGCTGCCCAACGGTAAGCGGGATGGTGGTATGCGGATAAACTACCACGCCTCGCAAGGGCAAGATGGGCAACGTTTCCGGTATGGTGACGGGGTCCGAGGTTGTTTGATCCGCGCGTGCACCTTCCTCGGTGGGCGTGATCTCCTCCTCGGGCTGGGCTTGTGCGACGGCGTCACCGTTGGGCGTGGAATCCGGAGCGTCCTGAGCAGCAGAGTTGGGCTGTTTTTGGCGTGCCTCGCCCTTCTTTTCGTCCGGGTCTGACATAGGCTACTTTTCTATTCCCCTGTTGGCATCGGATCGTGATTGGACGTTGGGTTGGGTGAGTATGGGGGTGTCGGGCGCTGCCTCGATGTGTGTGATGGGCACTTTGCGTTGCGGCGCGTGGGGAAGCTCGATGCGCAAAAAGCCATCGCGGTAGGCGGCAGTGACTTGGTCTTGGGCCACAGGCCAGGGCAATTCGACTTCGGTGCGGAACTCACCGTGCAAAATTTCCATTTGATGGTAGGCGCAATCCATCTGTGTTTTGTGTGCACGCACGCCACCGACGACCAGGCGTTGTCCTTGTAGCACGATGCGGAAATCCTGATCGTGCATTCCTGCGATCTCCACTACCACCACCAGCCGCCCTTGCCATTCGTAAACGTCCGTTGGGGGGCGCCATGCGGTGGTGTGACGCACGAGCACCCATTGTTGCAAACGATAGATTTGTGCCAGTTCCTGGTTGGGTTCTGGCCCGTCGTAGGGTGAAGATTCGTCAGGCATGACAGCTCCACACATTCCCTCAATCCTGTGAGCAGCTACACTACAAACCGCAGTGGTGTTGTGCGCTCATTGCTGATGATACCACACCCCTGAGCGAGGCTCAATCGCGGTGGTGTGTGTGTTCTTGTGGTTTG
>CAZZNC010000246.1:0-4859 GCA_964655405.1 uncultured Anaerolineaceae bacterium
CGGGACGTGAAGGGCGCTTCGATTTGCTCGTCGGACAGCAGCATCAATGCTTCGGGCGGCGTCACGCGCAAATCTGCCGCCCATTGGGTCAGCGTCTCCACCGTGCGTTTTCCGATGCCGCGCGTGGGTACGTTGATGATGCGCTGCAAGCTGACGTTGTCTTGTGGATTGTGCACCAGGCGCAAGTAGGCCATCACGTCCTTGATTTCCTTGCGCGCGTAAAAGCTGGTGGCGCCCACCAGACGATACGGCATTCCATAGCGGCGGAAGCGATCTTCGAGCGCGCGGGATTGGGCGTGCGTGCGGTACATCACTGCGAAGTCACGCGGCGCATAGCCACGTGCTTGTAGCTCGGCGATGGTTTCTACCACATAGCGCGCTTCGTCGTCCTCGCTATATGCCTCGTGGAGCGTGACACGCGGTCCTTCTTTGCGCTGCGTAAAAAGTTGTTTGGGTGTGCGTCCGGTGTTTTGGTTGATGACCCCCATTGCCGCGTCAAGGATCGCTTGGTGGGAGCGGTAGTTTTCTTCCAGCAAGATCACTTGTGCGTCGGGATAGTCGGTTTGGAAGCGGAGCACGTTGCGATAGTCCGCGCCACGAAAGGCATAGATGCTCTGGTCTGGGTCGCCCACCACGAAAAGGTTACGTCGCTCGCCTGCCAACATGCGCACCAGCGTATATTGCACCATGTTGGTATCCTGGAACTCGTCCACCAAAGTATAACGGTAGCGTTCCTGGTAGCGGGTGAGCACTTCCGGCTGCGCGCGGAACAGTTGCACGGTGTGCAGCAGCAGATCGTCGAAGTCCCGTGCGTTGTATTGGCGCAGCAGCTCGTCGTAGCGCACGTAAGCGCGGCGCACGACTTCCTGGCGATATTCCTGCGGTTGGTAAACGTCAGGGGTGATCAATTCGTTCTTGGCGGCGGAAATCTGGTACAGTAACGAGCGGGGGTTATGTCGTTTGGGGTCTACCCCCAGCTCTGCGACCACCTGTTTGATGACACGAATCTGGTCTTCGGTGTCGAAGATGGCATAGTCTGAAGTGAAGTTTGTCGAAGCGGCCTCACGGCGCAAGATGATTGCACAGCGTGAATGAAACGTGCCGATGCTCAGTCCGTCCAAGCGGCCCGAACCGCCCAGCAGAGCCACAACGCGATCTTTCATCTCGCGGGCGGCTTTGTTGGTGAAGGTCACGGCCATTACCTGCCAAGCGGGAATGTCCTGGGCTTCGACAAGGTAGGCGATGCGGTGTGTCAAAACGCGCGTCTTGCCGCTGCCGGGGCCTGCCAATACCAATACCGGCCCGTCACCCGCCGCGACAGCTTGGCGCTGTTGGGGATTTAATCCGTCGAGGATGTGTTCGACCACGCTTGCTTGCTCCTTTGCGCTGTGCTAGGCATAGATTGTAACGGGCGGCATGGCGCACGGCTACCCCAAGCCCAAGCGCGGGTGCATTGGAAACAGTTGCAAAAATCTTGTAAAATACTCGTAAATAAGTTGCAAAAAACAGGTGCTATACGATGGCTACCAAAGTTTTGATCGTTGAAGACGATCCGGAAATGCTTCGCTTGCTCGAACTGGACTTACAACGGCACAATTACGAAGTCCACACCGTTCCAAACGGTCTGGACGGCTTGCGCATGTTCCACGAAGTGCGTCCGGACTTGGTCGTGCTGGATGTGTCGTTGCCAGGGATGGACGGCATGACGGTTTGTCAGCGCATCCGCGAACTTTCCAACGTGCCGATCCTGATTATGACGGCACATGCCGTCACCGAAGAGGAAATGGCCGAAGGATTGAACTTGGGCGCTGACGAGTACATGATCAAGCCGCTGCGCAATTTGGAGTTCCATGCGCGGATCAACGCCTTGTTGCGTCGTGCGCAGCTCAGCGACAACCGCGCCAACACGAACGCCCGCTATGTGGACGATTATCTGTCGGTTGATCTGGACGCGCGGCATGTACTTGTGAACGGCCAAGAAATCCGGCTGACCCCCACCGAGTTCAAGTTGCTGGCGACTTTCGTGCGCAACAAAGGCAAGGTGCTCACCTTCCAGCAGTTGCTGGAACAGGTGTGGGGCTACGAATACAGCACCGAACATCACTACCCGCGCATTTACGTTTCCCATTTGCGCCGCAAGATCGAGCCGGACCCCAAGCACCCCACCTACATCCAAAACGAGTACGGGGTGGGTTATCGCTTCGTGGGCAAAAACTAACGCACGGGGCGCAACACCATCAGCCGATGGGCAAAGGCGCGCGCGAAGCGCGGGGCCAGGATACGCGCGTTGGCACGTAGTTCTGCGTGGCGACCGGAGGGATTGTGCAACACATAGTGCACGGGCTGTCCGCTCCGCCACGCAAAGCCATGCACCAACACCGCATGGCCGCCGTAGCCACGCAAAGGTACGTTGGGCCGTTCGCCTAAAGTCGGCGTGACCGTGGCCGCCACCAGATGCCCCGCGTGCACGTGCGCGCACACGTCCAGCGGGGAAACGTAGGCGCGCGGCTCGGCACGCACCCCGTAGCGCGCGGCCAATGCCACTTGTGCATCCACGTACCAACCCGCGTCCACCCAACGCCCCGCTGTGTCCCGCACCGTGTAGCCGCCGAGCGCCAAACCTTCTTGCACCAATTGCCAAAGTGTAGGGCGGTGGGACGTGAATGTCTCGATAGCCATTTTCAGCACGGCCAGCGCGCAGGCTCGCGGCGCCCAAAAAGTGTATTCGGCAGGATCGCCTGCGCCGAACGCGCGCCAGTTTGGGTCTTGTGTGCCGTCGTAGCCGCGATGGATGTAGTCGTAGACCAGCGTGGGGGTGGCAAACTGTGCGTAGTAGGGCACGGTTACGTTCGCCGAATAGTCCCCGTCCGGCAAGCCTGCCAGCGCACGCTGCGCACGCCGTGCCGCAGACCAACTCAGCGCCGGATCAAACAGCGGATGCAGCGCCACCTTGAGCTGCGCCCAGCGCCCGCGCATTATTTTTTGATGCCCTTCAGCCCGTGCGCGGTGGCGTGTGCCAGCAGATCGGTCTTGTAGTTGTAAACCGTCTTGCGTTTTTCGGCGTGGGCTTCCAACGCCAAGCGGATTAGCTCGTCCACCACGTCGGCGGGGGTCATGCCCTCTTCTTGCCACAAGTAGAAGGCCAACGACCCGGGCATAGTGTTGATCTCGTTGAGGAACACCTCGCCCGTCTCTTCGCGCACCAAAAAGTCCACACGCGCCGTGCCACGCCCGTCCACCAAGCGGAAAGCACGCACGGCCAGTTCTTGGATGCGGCGGGTCATCTCATCGGAGATCGGCGCGGGAATTTTGCGCTCAGCGCCCTTCATGCCCGCTGGCCCCTCGCTGCGCATGTACTTTTCTTCGTAGGTGAGGAACTCTTCCCATGTGATCGGTTGCTCTAGCACGGAGGCGCGGGGATTTTCGTTGCCGAGCAACGCACAGTTGATCTCGACGGCGTTTTCGACGGCTTTTTCAACCAAAATGCGGCGGTCAAAGTTGGCGGCAATGTTGATGTAGTTGCGCGCTTCGGTGGCGTCCGCAGGGCGCGCCACGCCGATGCTCGACCCCAGCGATGCGGGCTTGACGAACGCGGGGAAGCCGAGTTCGCTTTCGATGCGCGTAAGGATCGCGTCGGGGTCGGCGATCCACTGTTGGCGAGTGAAAGCGATATGCGGCGCGACGGGGATGCCTTGCCCACCCAGCAGCGCCTTGAGCATACTTTTGTCGCGCGTGACGGCAGAAGCCAGCACACCCGCGCCCACGTAAGGGATGTCTGCCAATTCCAACAGCCCTTGCAGCGTGCCGTGCTCGCCGTGCGAGCCGTGTACGACGGGGAAAACCACATCCAGGCGGCGCGCCTTGCTGCGCGCAAATAAGCCGCTCATGGGGTTGACAATCAGCCCGTGATGCGGTGTGCTGGGCGAGATCACCACGTCTTGCACGCCGAGCATATCGGCGACGTCGCCCACCTGGAACGTCTTCAGGTCGCGCAAACTGTCGCCGCTCACCCAGCGGCCATCGCGCGTGATGTAGATGGGCACCACGTCGTACTTTTCCGGACGCAGCGCGCGTATGACCTGTTGCGCTGTCACAATCGAAACGTCGTGTTCCACCGAGCGGCTGCCGAAGATCACGCCGACGGTGCGTTTGTTCGTGGAATTGCTCACGGTCGTACCCCTCCTGATGTGTATTCGCGCCACAGCGGGCGGCGCGCACGTCACCCGCCGCCTTGACCCCGCCTGACGGTGTGTCCACGCCGTCAGGCAAGTGGTGTTCACCCGCAACAGACGTTCGCTAGCCGGGGACACCAGCGCCGCAAGGCGCGCGCCGCCCTTGTTTGGCCCGCGTGGTGAGCTAGAGATAGGTATCCGGCAGATCGTTGAGGAAAACGACCGTATCGCCCGCCTTCAGCTCGCGCCGGAACCAGTCTATGGCTTCTTCGCGCGTGTCGAAAATATACAAGTGTTCCTCGTCGAAATCCGCTTCGTGCAGCCCTTGTTGAATGGGGCGCGTTTGTTCCACGCCCACCAACACCACGTCGGTACACGTTTGGGCGGCGTGCAAGCCGAGTTTGGTATTTTCTTGTTCTTGGAGCGACCCCAGCTCAACGATCCCTGGAGTGATCAGCACGCGCCGCCCGTCCTGATAAAGCGCCAGCACGTCCAGCACGCTGTGCGCGCCGACGGGGTTGGCGCTGTAAGCGTCGTCAATGACCGTGACGCCGTTGGGAAAGGTGCGTCGTTGCAAACGGTGCTCGGCGGGTTCCAGGCTCGCCACGCGCACCGCGATCTCGGTCAGCGGCATCCCCAGATGCCGCGCCACAGCGGTTGCCAGCAGGATATTGGTCACGTTGTGCA
>CAZZNC010000247.1:0-4852 GCA_964655405.1 uncultured Anaerolineaceae bacterium
CCACTTAACCCACGCAACGGCAAATGTGGGGTTGGGATGGAAGCTTACCCCCCCGATATAGGGATTACGAAAGCACTAACTGGTTTTGGAGCGAAGCCCTTGCAAGCCCGCGAACGCCACAAGGTGAAGAGAATTTCACCAAATCTTAAAATTTGCAATTCTTTAAGATTCGGAGGGCTTTTTCGATTGAGTCTGGTCGCGGAGTTTGCTACAATAGAAATGTCCTCAAACGAGGAACTAACCGTCAGAACACAGCACAGAAAACCACATGCGGCTGTTCCACAATCTGACGGCGTGAGAACAGAAAAGACCAAATCCGATACCCTTTTTGCCCGAACGGCAGGTTTGCGTGCCTGCTCGCTAGTACCGTGCGCGTTGTGCACAGAAACGACACCGAGGCCCTACCGATGCTCAGTCCACAAGACGCCTGGCGTGCCACACTCGGCCAGCTTCAACTTCGGCTCAGCCGCGCCGCCTTTGACACATGGCTCAAAGGGGCGGAATTGGTGTCGTATGAGGACGGCGAGTTCGTGGTCAAAGTGCGCAATGCGTTTGTCAAAGACTGGTTGGAGCGGCGCTTGCAGCAAGACATCACGGGAACGCTGAGTCGCATCTTTGCCCGCTCGGTACGGGTGAGCTTCATCGTGCACACGCCACGCCGGTACAGCCCGCAGGATCTGAGCAACGCCGGGCCGCTTTTCGCTTATCTGGCAACGCGGCGCGCCGAGCAACCGGCGTCTCCGGTGCAAACCACAGCCCAACCGCTGCCGCAACCGGCAACGCCTCCCGCGCCGGAACGTCCGAGCGCGCCGGCGTCTCCGCGTTCTGGCGGTGAATTGCCCCAACCCGGTGTTCCCCCGACCATCATTCAGGACTATTCTGAGTGGGATCCCCGCTTCAATGATGTACGGCGCACCGGCGAGTCCGAAAAAAAATCCGATGGCGCGCCGGACGAATCTTTGCCGCTCCGCAAAGAGTTGGACTTTGCTTCGTTCGTCACCGGCCCAAACAATACCTTTGCGCACGCTGCGGCCCAGGCTATTGTGGGGCAGCCCGGGGAACGCTATAACCCGCTGGTCATTCACGGCGGGATCGGGCTTGGGAAAACGCATCTGCTGCAAGCCATCGGCCATGCTTGTCAAGAACAAGGGCTGCACGTGCTGTATGTCACGGCGGAAGCCTTCACCAACGAAACGGTTGCCGCCATTCGGGGACGCAAAACCGAAGCGTTGCGCCAGCGTTACCGGCATGTGGACGTGCTGTTGGTGGACGATCTGGAATTCATGATCGGCAAGAAGCGCACAGAAGAAGAGTTTTTCCATACCTTCAACACCATCACCGGCAAGGGCGGCCAGGTGGTGATCTCGCTCAACAAGCCCCCCGATCAACTTCGCAAATTGGACGAGCGGCTGCGTTCGCGCTTGGAAGGTGGGTTGGTTGTGGACTTGCAAACGCCTCCACAAGCAACCCGCGAAGCGATCCTGCGCGCCAAAGCACGTGCGCAAAACGTCGCTTTGCCCGACGATGTCACACGACTGTTGGCCGAAAAAGTCACGGGCAACATCCGTGAGATGGAAGGGGCACTGACGCAGCTGCTGGCACGTGTCGCGCTGACTCATCAGCCTCTCACAGCCGAGCTGGCGGCCCAAGCATTGGGCTTGCAAACACAGGCCCAAGCTGCCCGTGCCGCAAGCCAGCCTCCCACCCTCAAGCGCATACTCGAAACAACCGCCACGTACTACCAACTTTCTCTGGACGACTTGCTCAGCAAAAAACGCACGCAAAAAGTCGCCCGCGCTCGCCAGATTGCCATGTATTTGGCACGGGAAGAAACCCAAGCGTCTTTGCCACAGATCGGTGAGGCTTTGGGAGGGCGCAATCATTCAACCATCCTCTACGGCTACAAAAAAATCTCCCAAAAGCTGCCCGACGATAGTGCGTTGCAACAAGAAGTCGCGGCCATCCGCCACCAACTAACCCTTTTCTCGTCGAACTAGCCACAGTGGACACCCGCTGCGCGCTGACGGCGGGCGTATTTTCCCTGTGCTCAATTCACTAGCTCCCTGCAAACGCTCGTGGTAGGATCGGACGGTGTCCGGCAAGCGTCAGAGGGCTTTGATGAGCAAACGCTGGTGGTATGCGAGTTTGGCTGTAGCCGTGCTATTGAGCATGAGAACGTTGCTGTGGACGCCTGCTCATGCGCAAAGCGATCCCACGTCCACGCCCAACGTCAATTGGGTACGCCAGCCGCTGGGGGTCAACGTGCGCAGCGGCCCGGGGCTGCAATACGGCCCGATAGGGGCACTGGCGGTCGGCACATGGGTGCAGCCTTTGGCCCGCGATCCCAGCGACGAGTGGGTGTTGATCGCGTATCTGGACACGCAGGGTTGGGTGCGTGCGGACGGCGTTTCGTGGCGGCTGGATACCGCTGCCCTGCCGGTTATGGACAGACCGTCGCCAACGGCCATTCCGCGCCCTTTGTACTACAACACTCCGGGCGGCCCCACATACACGCCCAACGCCAATTGGGTCAACGTGGGGGCCGTCGTTGCATTCGTGCGTTCCGGCCCCGGGCGTGGCTATCTGTCGCTGGGACAATTGGCAACCGGTGACGTGGTAGACCCCGTGGCACACGATGCCGCGTTGGACTGGGTGTTGGTCCGTTATGGGGACGGCTATGGCTGGGTGCGCTACGATCTGGTGGCGTGGGCGACCGACGTTGCCCCCTTGCCCGTCGTGGACGTGCCGAATTTGACGCCGTCTTTTACGCCCGTGCCCATTTTGCCAACGGCCACGCGCACGTATACGCCCAGCGCCACGCCGACCGCCTCGGACACGGCGACCGTCACACCTACAGTTACGCCCAGCGCCACCTTCACGCTGACGCTGACCGCGTCTGCCACTTCCACAGCCACAGCCACGCCCAGCGCCACATGGACGGCTACTCCGAGCGCCACGAACAGCGAAACACCCAGCGCAACGCCCACAGCCACTTTCACCGCCAGCGCCACCTTCACGCCGACGCTGACCGCTTCCCCTCAACCCACCGAAACACATTCCCCGACGCCCTCGCCGAGCGTCACGGCAACGGATGTTCCCAGCGCCACAGCCAGCGCGCTACCTTCGCTCACGGCGCCTCCCAGCGTCACGCCGACTGCCCTGCCGAGCGCCACGCTCACGCCATCGCCGAGCGCCACCCCGCAAGCTGTCGCCGCGCTGAGCACAGCTCCGCCTGCCGAAGGTGCAGCACCGGCCACAACGCCCCCCGATGCCGCACAATCCACTTTTCCCGTGCCGTATTGGGTTGTCGGCGGACTGGTGAGTCTCTTGGCGCTGCTCTATGCGGGAGTTTATATGCAGCAATGGGCGCGTTTGGCGCGTTACCGTGAAGGCTTCGTGATCGCGGTGTGTCCGGTGTGCGGTCAGGGGCATTTGCACATGGAAGAACGGCGCTATCGGTTGCTGGGCATCCCGCGCGTGCGGCGCGTGGTGCGCTGCGACGTGTGCCGCTCGGTGTTGCGTGAAGTCGGAGAGCATCGTTGGCGTTACGCGGTGGACGGCGCAGAAAATCCCACGCTTTACGAGACACTCAACGGGCGCGTGCTGAGCGAAGCCGAGCTTTTGCGCATCGCGCCGGAATACGAAGCCATGCAATACGTCGAGGACGAGGAACTATGAGCATTGCCGAAGAAGTGCAAACCAAATTGGAGCGCGTGCGGGGTTTGTTGCGGGAGCGGCACGTCGGGGCGCTGTGGTTGCGTTCGGCCAGCAGCGTTGCGTGGATCACCGGCGGGGTGGATGTGGCGGTCAACACGGCGGACAGCGTTGGAGTTGCCAGCGTGGTGATCACCGAACGCGAGGCGACGCTCTGGACCAACACCATCGAAGCGCCACGATTGCAAGCCGAGGACGCGGTCGAGGCACGCGGCTTGACGTTGCGCGCCACGCCCTGGTACGAACCGCAAGGCGTGGAACTCGGCACGACATTGGCAACGGACATCCCGCTAGAAGGGGCGCAGCACTGGGCGCGCGAACTGGCGATGTTGCGGGCACGGCTGCTGCCGAGCGAGGTAACGCGCTTCCGCACGTTGGCGCGTGACGCTGCCGAGGCGATGCAACAAGCGATCTTGCGCGTTCGCCCGGGACAAACCGAGCACGGCATCGCGGCTGCGCTGGGTGAGGAAACGCAGCGGCGCGGGATGCGCCCCATCGTGACGTTGGTGGCGGTAGACGAGCGCGTGCATCATGTGCGGCATCCGCTGCCAACCGCGCAGGTGATGAAACGTTACGCTATGTTGGTGCTTTGCGCGCGACGTGGTGGTTTGACCGCGTCGGTGACGCGCCTCGTTCACTTTGGCCCGCTGCCGGATGAGTTGCAGCGCAAACAGCAAGCCTGCGCGCGCATTGATGCTGCGGTCATTGCTGCTTCTTGTCCGAAACGCAGCTTGCACGATCTTTTCGACGTGTTGCGCGCTGCCTATGCCGAGGCGGGCTATGCGGACGAGTGGCAGCTTCACCATCAGGGCGGGGTGGCTGGCTACGAACCTCGCGAGCTGCTCGCCGTGCCTGGCGAACACTTTGCGCTGGAAACGGGCATGATCTGCGCTTGGAACCCTTCCATCAGTGGGGTAAAGTCCGAGGACACGATCCTTGTGCGTGCGAACGAAGCGCCCGAAGTGCTGACCGCCATGCCCGCGTGGCCGAGCGTGTCGGTGACCTCCGAGGACACGATTTTCCCCCGCCCGCTGATCTTGGTGCGGGACTAGCAACGGGCGTCCCTGTGCGGCAGGCGGCGCGCGCGAGGTCGCCGACCGCCGCAACGTGGCGAGTCGGCGGGCGACGTGCGCGCCGC
>CAZZNC010000248.1:0-4847 GCA_964655405.1 uncultured Anaerolineaceae bacterium
CGCGGCCAAATACTCGCCGCCGACCGGTTCTATCGAGGTGCACGTCGCGTGCGCAGAGGAAGAAATCACACTGTCGGTGAGAGACAACGGCATCGGCATTCCAGAAGCCGACCAAATACGCCTTTTCGAAGCCTTTCACCGCGCCTCCAATGTGGGAGACCGGCCAGGCACCGGCTTGGGACTGACGCTGGTTTCTCAGTGTGTCGAGTTGTTGGGCGGCACGGTGAGCTTTCAGAGCCACGAAGGAGAAGGCACAACCTTCACCGTGAAAGCGCCGCGCGTTTCTCCGAAGACACGCTCGCGCCCTGCTCAAAACACCGACTAAGCGCGGCAGGGGCGTTTTTTGTGCCACAGCATCACTGACAACGAAAACAACACGCCGACCAAAATGCCGATTTCAATCCCCAGCCCCAACACCGCCACAAACGTCACGCCCAACGTGGCCGCGTCTGCGCGGCATGTACGCCAAAGTCTTCGGGGTGTTTGCACGTCGAAGAGCGAAGAAACGGCCACCAACACCACCGCCGCCAAAACGGTCTTGGGCATGTAGTGAAAGAGTGGGGTTAGGAAAACCACCGTCAACGTCATCAGCCCCGCCGTGATCATTGAAGCCAACCCTGTGCTAGCACCGGAAACCATGTTGACACTGGAACGCCCAAAGCCGCCTGCTACCGGATAGCCGCCCGTGAACGCGGCGCCCACGTTGGCCGCTCCCAAAGCCAGCAGCTCGCGGTTGGCGTCTACGGCGCCAACTCCCCGCTGCGCAAAGGCTTTGGCGACGGAAATGCTGCACGTATAAGATACGAAAGCCAGGGCCAACGCCGTCGGGAAAAGGTCGGCCCAGCGCGCCGGTTCCAGCGACGGAGCAGTCAGCGGGGGCAAACCAGCGGGCACGTGCCCCACCACCGAAACACCCGCATGGGCGCTCAGATGCAAGCCCCACACGGTCACCGTGCTGAAGATGATGGCAGCCAACGCACCGGTACGCGGCAAAAGTGCCGTCAAACGACGCGGCGCCCCCGCCTTCCGCAACAGCGCCCCCAAGTGATATTTGAAAAACAGCAACACACCGATGCTGCCCAGCCCTACCGCCAACGACGCGGCGTTGGTGTGCAGCACATTGCGCCACGTGGCGATCAATGTTTGATAGGTGTTGGGTTGCAACGGGACAAGAATATCGAGCAGGTATTTAACTTGCGCCAAGCCGATCACCAGCACCGCCGCGTCGGTAAAACCGGCCAACACCGGCGCATTGATTGCGTTCGCCAAAAAGCCCAAACGGAACGCCCCCAACGCGATCAAAATCACACCGACCATTGCAGCCAACGTTTGCGCCAACGGCGAAGCGTCCACACCCAGCTGCGCCACAAGTGCCCCGATGCGCTGTCCTACCACCAACGAGACAATGGACATCGGCCCAACCGCCAGCACAGGACTTGACCCCAACAGCCCGTAAAGCAGCGGCGGCACGATGCTCACATACAGCCCCACTTGGGGCGGCAATCCGGCCAACATCGCGTAGGCAATGCCTTGCGGGACGAGCATCACCGCCACCACCATGCCCGCCAAGATGTCCCCGGGTAGGTTTTCACGCCGATAATGCAACAGCCAATGCACAATCGGCGCGCTTGCTTGCGCCGTTACGGAAGACGAAGGGGGCGGGGGTTGGAACGATTGCGTATCCACGTTGTGCTGTCCTCAGAGGGTTGAAGGTAAGAGTCCGAAGGTGCAAAGACGCACGTTGGGGCACGCCCTTTGCACACCGAGGAAACATGACACGCGCACCGTCACAGAGCACAAGTGCGCGCGAAGCCGAACACCAAGTGTTTTAGGGTGCAAGAGTCGGCGAGGGAAGTGCACGCCGCACCACCCCGGGCAAAATTTCCTCGTCAGGTGTGCAAAAAAGCGTGTCCTGAGCGCTGGTATGGTAGATCGCGCTGTTTTCCGGTGCTCGGAACACGATGCGGTAACCCGGGGTCTCTTGCTCGGGATAGTCTGCGTCGGTTTGGGGACACCCCAAAGAAGCGTCCGGCCAAACCAGCGTCAGCAAACCGACCAACCGCAACGTCTCTTCGGGCACGTTCAGACGGCGCGCAGCGTCTCGGCGGCTGCGATTGACCAAAGCCTCCGCAATCGGGTCCAAGATCACCGGCTCGCCTTCCAACGCCAGCCAATGCCGATCCCGACATAGGAAAAACGCGCCGCGCGTGTCCGTATGATAGACATACGCTCGCCCACTGACCGTGTACACGATACGATAGCCGCGTGTGCCCGCCGAACGGATCGCGTCGGGGGTGTCGGTGGCGATGTGCGCACATCCCCAAGTGTCATCGGCCCATGTGAACGTATCCACGCTCAGCAAGCGCACGACATCGGCGTCTTCATCCGCCCGCGCACGCAAATCATCCAACGTCAACGCCAGCAACGCAGAAAGTGTCTGTTCATGGGCAGGTTCGGGCGTTGAGTTGGTCTGCAAAGCCACAGGCCCGGGCAAGTCGGTAGGTCGTGGTGTGCCAGGGGAAGGCGTGGGTGTGGCAGTCGAGGGTACGAGCGTGCGCGTGGGAACGAGTGACGGCGCTGCGGGCGTCGGAGCGGCGCTTTGCGTGCACGCCGCACTGCCGAGACCCAACACCAACATCAACCCGAGCCATCTCGCGGCTTTCCAAAGATTCACACGGGCTTTCTCGTGCCCTGAAACCACCGTCGCACGCTGCCTCACGCTTGCAACAAATGTTTTTCAATCCAAGCCGGTGAAACGTTCTTGACGCTGATAATCTTGTTGGGCTTATCGGCGCCAGCCACGATCTCGATCTGTGCCGGAGGCACTTCCAACACTTTGGCCAAGAACTGCACCAACTGGGCATTGGCACGGCCTTCGGCAGGCGATTCGGTCAGGCGAACTTTTAGCGCGCCGTCGTCTTGCAAGCCGACGATCTCCACCTTGTCTGTGCGCGTAACCACACGCACCGTGAAAGCTGCGCCATGCTGTGCGTCCGTGATGCGGAATTCACGAGGCATCTTTGATCCTATCCCTTTCTGATGCACTTACGCCGCCGGGAATGCGGCGCACTTAGCTAAAAAGTGAGATCAGGAACTGTCCTAAAACCTGTAGCAAGATAATAGCGATGATCGGGCTAAAGTCCAGACCTCCGGCAGGCGGCAGCACGTTGCGGAGAGGTTGCAACACCGGTTCGGTCAGCTCGACGATGGTGCGCGCCAACGGGCTATAGGGGTCTATGTTGACCCAACTCATCAGCACGCGCGCCAAGATAATCAGCGAGTACAATTGCACGAACATCGCCACAAAAGAAGCAAGACCGGCCACGTTGTTCACTCCTCAAGATTCATGCTCATTCTACACGGATCAGATTTATCGTGCAGCCGTGTCCAGGCCGCCAAACCGCCCTTCCCCATCATGCACGCGGCCCAAAAATGGCACGACCAATGCGCACCAAGGTGGCGCCTTCTTCGACGGCCACCGGATAATCGTCGGTCATGCCCATTGAAAGCTCCGTCCAGTCACCGGCGGGGAAATCCCGCGCCAGTGCGTCGCGCAGATCGCGCAGCGCCACGAAGATCGGACGAGCATCTTCGGCACGCTCCACGATGGGGGCCATCGTCATCAGCCCGCGCACGTTCAGCCCGGGCAACGCCAAAAGATGCTCAACGTCGTCCCAGAGTGCCCGACGTTGAGCCGTGTCCGTGCGCCAACGATCCGCGCGCCAACCGGCTTTGCTCTCCTCGCCGGAAACGTTGATCTCCAGCAACACATCCAGGAACTGCCCGCGTTGAGCCGCGTAAAAGCTCAACCGCTCGGCGAGTTTGAGATTGTCCAGCGAGTGCAACAACACAAAGCCGTTCAGCGCATGGCGCGCCTTGCGCGGCTGCACACGTCCGATCAAATGCCAATGGATCGGTGTGCTGGTGAGCCGAGCCACCGCGCTCATCTTGGGCAAAGCCTCTTCCAAGCGATTTTCGCCAAAGTGCCGCAAACCGGCTTCGACCGCTTCCACCACTTGCTCGGCGCTGTGCAGCTTGCTCACCGCCACCAGTGTCACGCTTTCCGGCGTGCGCCCTGCACGCGCACAGGCTTCCGCGATGGTGTTTTGCACAATTTGCACACGCTGACCGATTGTCGTTGCTTCCATGTGCTCACTCCTCTTGCAGCGCAATCACCACGCCAAAACGTCCGGTGCGCCCAGCTTCGGCGCGGTGGGAGTAAAATTCGTCGGCGTGTGAAGCTGTGCACAGTCCGGCCAGCTCGATCTGTGCCACGCCTGCGCGCTTCAAAGCCCGCCGATTGGCCGTCCACAAATCCAAATAGGCGCTACCGTCGGGCGCACGACGGATCAGTCCTTCGGTCGTGCCAAACGCCTCTCGCACAGCCTGCACCACTTCTTCGCCCACCTGGTAACGCTGCGGCCCGATGCTCGGGCCGATGGCCGCTTGCACATCCTGCGGGCGTGTGCCGAACGTGCGTTGCATGGCGCGCAGCGTGCTCACGCCCGCGCCCGCCACCGTGCCACGCCAACCCGCGTGCGCCAGCCCAACGGCTCGGTGCACCGGATCGTAAAACAGGATGGGCGCGCAGTCCGCAAAACGCATCATCAACGCCAGGCCCGCACGGTCGGTGATGATGCCGTCGGCGCGTGCCAACCAACGTCCGTCGGGACGGGGCTGCTGCGCATAGATCACCTCTGCGCCGTGCACCTGCCACACCGTGCACACCTGCGAGGAAGGCACGCCGAGTGCCGCATAAATACGCCGGAGGTTTTCCTGCACAGCAGCAGGAACGTCTCCAACCGTGCTGCCCACATTCAACGTTTGCCAGGGGGAACGGCTGACAC
>CAZZNC010000249.1:0-4825 GCA_964655405.1 uncultured Anaerolineaceae bacterium
GCCACAGTTGCAAATCCAGCTGTGCAAGGTTGCGGCGCTGGACAAAAAAGCGTGTCGTGGGATTGTAAGCATTGTAAACGCCCACCCTAGGCGCTTCCACATCCAAGCGCGGCGCGTAGTCTCTCACAGCAAAGCTCCACGAGTAGCTTTCTGTGATGACGTTGCCGCGCGTGTCTTCAATGCCGGACGATACCGTGACGGTATAAGTCGTCTGCGGTTCGGCTTCAAAGAAGAGGTGATATGCTTGGTCGTAGTTGTAATATGCCCCTTCAAAGCCATCAGCAGGCATCGGGTCAAGCGTGATTTTACCCTCGAAGCTATCTGGATTCATCGAGGTGTTGAAGGAAATGCGCACAAAACCCTCTGGCGCGACGGTCTCCCCGTCCTTCGGATGGGTTTTGGTAATGGCTGGATAGGGTTCGGTGGAAAAGAGACTCACCACCGCCTCGTCCGCCAACGTGGCGCCGGTGGCGCTGTGCACCTCGGACAAGCCCAGCGACACGCCATACAACGCGCCCATAGACAGCGGTTCGGCAGGTTGGAAGGTGAACGCGGTGGCGTCCTCGTTCCATTCGAACGTGCCTTGCACCGGCTCGTCGAGCGCGTCAATGGGGGAGAACTCAAAAGCCGCCTCCACGCTGTCCGTGTCCATTGGCTGGCTAAAAACAATGGTCACGTCGGTGTCTATCGAAACATCGTCCGCCCCGTCTCGCGGGTGAATTTCCAACACGCGCGGCGGCACAGTGGTAAATTGCCAGGTGTAATCGTCTTGCAACACCCCACCGGTCACATCCTCCAAGCCAGCGGCCACCGTGACGGTGTACGTCGTGCCACCGGCCAGCGCCTCGGCGGGCGTGAAGAGGTAAATGGACGTGTTCAGCCATTCCCCCTCGCCCTCAACTTCCGGCTCGATGCGCAGCGGATTGGGCAAGTCGCCCATGTCCTCGGCCATCATCAAGGGCACCACAGGCCGATTGAAAATAGCCGTGATCACGCTGTCGGACTCCACCTCGGTGGAATCCGGCGCGGGCAGCACTTCGGCCACCTCCAGATAGCCGACCGTTTGCACACTCAGCGTGAAAGGTTCGGCCATCGGCACATCTTGCGCAGATTTTGCCTCCGAGCCAATGGTGAAGGTGTACGTTGTGGCACGCTGGAAAGGGGCCACATGCGCAAAGATCAACATCGTACCGTCGTCGCTCCAGTCCAGCTCCCCTTCGATAGCAGGCTGCACGTTAAAAGCAGCCGAGGTGCTGAGCGGGTCCATCGGCACATCAAAGAAAAACGACACCGCCTGGTCGAGGGCCAATTCTTGGCCCGGGAGGGGATCGGTGTCGAAAACACGCGGAACGGGGGCGCCTTCCTGCATATTGGGCGCACCCCAGGCCGGCAGCACACTGCCGACAAGCAGCGCGCCGAGGCCTAACGCCAGCCCTATGAGGACACGGCCTTTCCAACGGTGAAAAAACGTCATCAACATGTTTTCCTCCTAAGAAAACTTCGAGCGTGTTTTTTCATGGCACGTATGCTGAAAATGCCAATCCAAGCGTGCAGACGACACACGCCGTGTTTTCGTACACATTGTGTGCCCTTCAAAATCCCCCCATCGGTGTAATGTCCATTATACGCCCAAACGCACGGCGAATAGTCCAACGGGCGCGTAAGCGTTGGCAAAAAGGAGTGTAAGGGCATGGAAACAAATGGGAAAAACAGGGGAGTGTGGCTGCGCAAGCCACCCAAAAATCAGCAAAGCGTCAGCCGAGGGCTTCGTCCAACGCGGAGAGGATTTGTTGCATAGAAACGGGCTTGGTCAAGAAATGCTGCACGCCCAAGTCATCACACAGTTTGCGCCATTGGTCATTGGCAGAAATGACGACAATCGGAACGCGCGTCAGGTGCTCATCCTGGCGCATCCATTCCACCACACGAATCCCCGGCGCGTCCGGCATGTTCATATCCAGCACCACCAAGTCCACCGGCTCAGCTTGCAAAAATTGTAGCGCTTTGTGGACCGTCATGGCTTTGAGCGTGGTATGCCCCTGACGCATGAACATTGTGGCATACAAAAAGAGCAAGTCTTCGTCGTCTTCGACGACCAGGATATGCGCCATTTTTCCCTTCCCACGTGGGTACAATGCATCCGGATTCGGGCCAGAAACAGACCACCGTTGCAACGTTGCGCACGTCCCATCGTGCACTCAGATCGGGGTGCGTGTGAAGGGCAATCCTAACACGGATTTGCCGATCTGCCAGCCAAAAGCAACCGTTTCACGCAGCACCGCAAAAAGCTCGTAGCCGCGTCCCAACGCGCCGCTGGTCGTTTGGGCGGGGCTGGTCCAGACGGTGACGCCCTGGCGGGCAAATATCCAGCGTGCACGCCACAAATGATAGTCGTCGCTGACGAGCACCGCCGTTTGCCAATCGCGTTCTTGCATGATAGCAGCGGCTTGGATGGCGTTTTCCTCGGTGCTGTGGCTGCGTTCTTCTAACACGATGGCCGCAGCCGGTACGCCCGCGTTCTGCGCAATTTGCGCACAGTAAGCCGCCTCCGAACTTACGCCGCCGCGCCCCACGCCGCCCGTGCACAAGATGAAAGGCGCATAGCCTTGGTGGAAGAGCGTCACAGCGTGTTGGGTGCGGCGTGCCGTGCCGTCCACACCGCCGCCCAGCACCACGATCACGTCAGCAGGACGCGCGCGATCTTCTGCACCGTAGTGGACAATGGTCAGTGCCAGCAACACGCCCGCCAGCGTCCCCACCAGGCCCACCACCAGCGCGATCCCCGTTCCCCAGCGCCACGCGCGCTGTGCCACATCCTTCATACGCACCACCATTCGCCACTTGATTTGTCGCGTCTAGTATGGGAAAAGCGCCAGAAATTCATCCAACACGCGCGCCGAATCTACCGTGCGCGTGATGTAGGCCCAATTGTCATGGCTCCAAGCGACCACATAGCCGCCGTTGGCATCCTGCGCCGCGCCGAAGGATGCGGACGGAGCGTAATACGGCTCGACGATCTGCAAATCCACGCTGCCCGCCTCCAAGGCAAATTGCACGGTGCGGGTTGCTTCTTCGGCAGTGGGGAAATAGTACACGTTGAGCACCACTGTGCCATCGTCTGCACGGTAAACGGTCTGTTGCCCGCCGCTCTGCACAGCTTCCGGCTTACCGAACATGCGCTGCCGCACAAACACCCCAACGGTAAACGGCGCCTCGAAGGCGTGCGGTTCCACTTGCGGCACCGGCAAATTGCGCGGCGCCGGTGCGTGCGTGCTGGATACAGTGGCCGCTGTGGTGGCAAAGATGCTTGTAGCTGACGGAGCCTCGTCCGCGCGGCCACCACACGCCGCCAACAATCCCACCACAACGAGCATCCCCCAAAATATCCTCACTCGCCGGAAATTCACTTTTCACCTCGATACATCCAAAAACGTCCTGGCCGGTAGCATGTTGCCATGCCCCCTATTTGTACACCGGACAGTCCGCTGTGCGACAGTAGATCACGATCTCCACCTGGTGCCAATAGCTCACGTCGTCCACCGGCTGCCTGTCCAGCGACCAGGGCCAGCGTGGAAAACGCGCCAGCTCGTGCCACTCCTCTTGCAAGATGCGCACGAAAGCGCGCTCGCGGTCGAGGTCTTCCGCCGTAGAAAGCTCCGGCGCGCGCAGCACCTTGAACGGGTACGCATCGGAATACACCAAAATTTGCGCCTCCGTAGTGCGCAGCGCGTCCGGCGTGGCCTCGGCGGCGTAGAATTGGTGCGATGGATAATCCAACGGGTCGAGCGGCACATTGTACGGCCCCAAAAGCTCAACCGACGTGCCCGGGGCAATGTGTTCGTAGAGCCACGCTTGGGCCTGGTAGCGGGTGTCCGGCGCTTGCAAGCGCGCGATCAACAGCAATGAGAGCACCAGCGGCCCCATCAACACGCCGCCCACCCACAGCGTGCGCAGCTTCCAGCTCCGCACGTGCGGCCAAAGTCCGCTCAGCCCATAGCCGGCCAACAACGCCCCCACCGCGACCAGCGGGAAGAGCAAATTGGCTTGCAAACGCCGCCCACGCAACGCCAGCGCCGTATAGATCAACGCATAGAGCACCAGCGCCGCCGTCGCCCATGCGCGCGCAGGATAGGCGCGCCGTTCGCGCACCGCCCGCCCTACGCCAAGCAGCGCCAATGCCGCCGCCAGCGGCCCCACTCCGGCCAACACCGCGTAGCGCCAATGCACGGCTATCGCCTCCCAAACGTCCGAAGAGGTAGCCCCGCTGCCGCCGCCGCGTTCCTGATACCACGCCAGGATCTCTCGAATTTGCGTGAACACCTCGCGGGGCACGATCAACACGGGTGGCATCCCGACCACGAAACCCAGGGGGACGCCCAGCCCCCCCGCGAGCAGATCGCGCCAGTCGCGCTCCTGCCACCACAAACGCGCCCACGCCACCGCCACGAAAACGCCCACCGCGCCCGCGTTGTAGCGGGTCGCCGCCGTGAAGCCAACCGCCACGCCCGCCAGCCCGCTCAGTGCCCAACGCGGCAAGGGCAAGCGCCGCCAGCGGTCGCTGAGCAGCAGCGCGCCCAGCCACAGCGCCGCCGTCATGGTGAGCGTGGCTTGTGCGTTCGGGGTGGCGTAATGCGCGTGTTGCGCCACCAGCGGAGAAAGCGCCATGATCGCCGCCGCCCACACCCCCGCGCGCTTGCCGAAAAGCAGCTTGCCCGTCGCGTAAAGCAGCGCCACCGCCAGCAGCATATACAACGCCGAAAGACTGCGCGCCAGCACGTAAAGGTTGAAAGGCGCGATTTCACGGTCACCGGCGCTCAGGTTGTGC
>CAZZNC010000250.1:0-4821 GCA_964655405.1 uncultured Anaerolineaceae bacterium
CCGCCACACCGACCGGCGCGCCGCCCGTGATCAGGTGCGTTTCGCTGAAAAAGAGCCGCACCCCTTCCTCGGCCAAGAAACGCTCGATCCCCGGGCGCAAACGCCCCTGCTCGTCGTAGTAGGCGGGGCGATAGGCGCACTCCGGCAACCAGATCGCGCGCGGCGCGCGTCCGAAAAAGCGCTCGTAGCTGCGCACACCGGCGCGCAATTGGCCGTGTATGGCGCTGTTCTCGCCCAGCAGCGGCAAATAGCCGTGTGTGGCCGCGCTGGTGGTGATCTCGATGGTGCCCTCGTCTTGCAACTGTTTGAACGCGCCGATCAGGTCCCGCCCGTAGCGGTTGACGAACGTATCTTTGATGTGCTGGAAGTAGTCCAGATAGAAGCCCGCCAGATATTCCAGGTGCTTGTGCTCCACCCACCAGGGACGCGGCGGGGTGGGTTGCTCTTCGTCCAACGCGGCCTGGGTGGCGGCGCGGTCAACGGGCGGCAGGTCGGCTTCTTCGGCCTGCTCACGGGGCACGCTGCGCGGCGCGTCCTCACCGCGAAAGCGCAAAATATCTTGCTGCGCGCGCGCGATCTTGTCGTCCAGATACTCTTCCAGGTGCGCCAGCACGTCCGCGTCGGCAAGCTGCTCGGCCAAAACCGGCGTGATGCCCACCGTCAACTTGAAGCGCACGCCTTCCTCGCGCAAGTCGTAAAGCGCGTTCAGCAGCGGGATGTAGGTCTCGGTCGCGGCTTCGTGGATCCATTCCTCGCCGTGCGGCCAGCGCCCCGCCAGCCGCGCGTAGGGTAGGTGGCTGTGCAGCACAAAGGTAAAAGCTCCGATAGCGCTCATGGTGGTTGCCCCTCTCTGGTGCGCGTCGCTCGGTGACGCCCCGATTGTAACGCGAAATGCGTGGCGCGGGCGAATGGTACGGGGATGGCTGGGTCGCCGGAT
Source organism: uncultured Anaerolineaceae bacterium (assembly GCA_964655405.1). GTDB lineage: Bacteria > Chloroflexota > Anaerolineae > Aggregatilineales > Aggregatilineaceae > JALSSH01. Next base: position 938 of record CAZZNC010000250.1, read on the forward strand.
TTTCTTGGAGCTGCACCAACAAGCCCCGCCGGATGCGGCAGGGCTTGAGGATGGCGCTTGTGCGTGCGGAAGCACTACTCCGCTGGGGGCGTCATTTCGTCGTAAACGCCTTCCTCGAAGGGCAGCGGGGTCACTTCCGGCAAGGTGAAATTTTCGTCGTGCATCAACGGCGAAATGTCACGGGGCAGCGGCTCTTGCGGCGTGTAGTCCACCCAGTCGCCGTAATCTTCCACATACTCTGGATCGTCCATGCGTGCCTCGATCCAGTTCAAAAAGTAGGCTTCGCGCAACTTGTCAATGTCCTTGGGGCCGAGTACGTCGAGAACGGACTGGCCGACACGCCCCACGTACCACCCTTGCGGGATCAACGTCGGCCCGATGATCGTCCCGGGGTCGGCGTTGAAGATCGTGCGCAACAGTGCATCGGGCAAGTTGGGATCGCTGCGGCGCAGTGTGCGTTCCTCGTCCGCGTTGCGGGTGTCGTAGCCCAAATCCTCCGCGACGGTGCTCAGCGGCTCACCGGCGGCCAGGCGTTGGGCGATTTGTTGCGCTTCGTCTTCGCTTTCTACAATGATGTCTTGTACCTTCACGCCGACGATGGCCTCGTGTTCGGTATCTATGGGCGCTTCTTGGCCGACCAGGAACTTGAGCTGTTCGTAATAGGCTTGGGCGCGGATGATGCGGCGGAATTGTTCTTCGCTCATGCCCGCATACGTCTCGATGCCCTGGATGAACTCATCATAGCGCGCTTGGAACTCCGGCGGAAGCTGGCCGTCTTTGCCGACGTGCAGCCCCAACCATTGCGCGGTGAGCGAATCGAACTTGAAGGGGTCTACTTCCATGCCCCGACGGCGTGCCTCTTGCTCAACAATGCTTCCGATGACCATCAGGCGGTGGCTTTGTTTGCCGAAGCTGTAGCTATCCGCTAGCGTGGAAAAAAGCGAGGCCAGGTACTGATTTTCGTCGCGCGTGAGGTCGAAAAGCTGCTCAGTGCCGTACTTTTCCGCCAACTTCACAATCGGGTAAAGCAGCCGGTAGCGGTCGAAACGCACGCGCTGCCGATACTCGTCCAACGTGATCTCGTCCGCACCCACGCGCGTAATCACTCGTTCCCCGTCGTAATCGGGCGGGTCGGTGGGGCGATAGTAGGGCGTGCTGGTGGCGGTGGGGGTGGGGGAAGGCCCGGGCGTGGCGCTGGGGTGCGCCAGCGCGATCTGCGTCAGCGCGACTTGGGTGGCGGTGGCGTCCTCGTCAATGAAAACGTACCCCGATTCGTCCGAACCGCCGCACGCGCTCAGCAGTACGGTCAGCGCGACGATTATGCTCAATGCCAAAGCTGCGATGCGTTTGTTTGCTGTGCTCACGCTTGTTGCTACTCCTCCCTGTGTTTTGGATAGATGCGAGGGCTTCGCCCCCGCGCCCCCATCAGGGGGCAACGCCCCCTGAACCCCGCTCAGCGGCGCGCTCCGCGCCGCTGAGCAAGCTAGGTTTTTGCCGCGCTTTTTCCTAAAAAGCGCGCGGGGTTCGGGGCAGCGCCCCGAAAAACTCAATACGCGCTCAGCCGTTGTTGCACGCGCACCTGCCACGACGTGCCGGCGGGCAGTTCCAGCTCCCACACGTGCAGATAGACCGTGCCCTGATAGCCGCGCTCGTAGCCCGCTTCGCTCATGGTGACCGTTTCCAGCGGATAGACCCAGAGCGCGGCGGGTTCGCTGAGCGTGGTTTCCAGCGCCAGGCCGCGAATGGTCGTGACGCTGCGGTGCGCGTGCACGGCGGCGTGCTCGGCGCGTTCGGCCAGATTATAGCGCTCCGGCCCGCCGTTGACCGTATAGTGGCAATATTGCGCGTCCTGCCCGCCGTCGAAACCGGAGGCCAGCTCCAGCGCAAAGCGCACGCGGATCGGGCGGTCGGCCTGGTTTTGCACGCTGTAGTCCACGTGGAAAGCGTCCGCGCCGCGCCGGAAGGTGAACACCTTGTGCACCTGCACCGGCAGCAGTTCCGCGCCGACCCAAACGTGCCCGTCACGCCAGAGCGTAACGCGCGCCTCCTCGGCGTCGCTTTTCAACGCGAATTGGTACTGCTGGTTGACGAAGTCGCCTTGCTCGCCGTAGGTGGCGTAGTAGACCGCCTCCGGTGTGGCGTCCTCGCGCAAGAAGTGATCCAGGAACGCGCCGCGCCTGTGCCAATCGTAAAGCAAAAAGCGCTCGATGCCCGCTTCTTTGGCGCGCACCGCGTCCCGCTCCTCGAAGCTGACCCCCTGGGCGGCGGTTTCCGGCGTTACGAGCGCTCCCGCTGCCGCCGCCTGGCGGATTTCCTCGTGGTAGCCTTCCTCGCGGCGCGTCATCACGTTGAGCACGTTATAGCGCAGCGGGCGGCTGTCCAGCTCCAGCAGCGTTCCGCCGTGGCTGGGCTTCCAAATGGCGTTGAGCGGCGGCGCGCTGAGCACGATCTCCTCGGTGGAGTCCTTGTTGAAGTCGAACGCCTGCAAGCGCAGCGGGGCGTCCTTCCCCTCGGCGAGCGTCTCGGCAGCGATCAGGTTGGCGTAGTTGGCGACGCGGAAATTGAAGAGATAGACGCCGCCGAAAAGCCCGTGCCAATAGGCGTCGTTGGCCTGGGCGCGCCAAAGGTGATCCAGCGCCCGGGTTTTGGCGGGGCTTTGCGGCATGGCGTGGACTTTGTCCGCCACGTGCATCATGCGCTTGTGCATGTGGTTCACTTCGTCGTACTTGACCATGAAATTGCGCCAGATGCTGCCGCGCAAATAGCGCAACACGTCCACGCGGCCTGCGGCTTCCATCTCCGCCTTGACCGCCTTCAGCTCGCGGAAGCGGTCGGCGGGCAGCGCCCATTGGCCCATCTCAAAGTAGCTGGCGCTGGGCAAATAGACGCGCCCCAGGGCGGGATATTGGGCGATGTAGTCGCTGGGGCGGATGGTGCGCAGCCAGTCGGCGTTTGCTTCCAGCGCCGCGAAAAGCTGCTCCATGTAGCGCCCGTTGCCCCAATTGTGCTCCCACGTGCCCGGCCAGACGCCGAATTTTTCGCCATCGTCGCCCATGAAGGCGAGCTTGGGCGGGGCGCCCGGGGGCAGCTCGGCGGCTTGTTCGCGCAGCCAGGCGATCAGGTTGTCCACCGTGTCCCAGGGGATGGCGTAGCGCAGATAGCTCAGCGTGGGGAAGACGCGCACGGTTTCGCCTTGTTCCTCGCTGACGAAATAGCCGAAAAGGTCGCGCTCTTTGTTGAAGCCGACCGCCTCGAAGTGCGTGTCGTCGATGATCACGTACTGCACGCCTGCTTGGGCAACGGCGCGCACCAGGTGCGGCTCCCAGACGCGCTCGGCCAGCCACATACCGCGCGGTCGGGCGCCGAAGAGCCGCTCGGCGGTGGCGCTGAGCTGGCGAATTTGGCCGATTTTGTCCGCGTCCGGCAGCGTGACCAGCAGCGGCTCGTAGTAGCCGCCCGTCAGGATTTCCACCTGGCCGCGCGCCACCAATGCGCGGATGCGTTCCAGCAGCGGACGCTGGTGGGCTTGCAAATAGTCCAGCAGGCTGCCGGTGAAGTGCAGCCCGCAAGCAATGTTCGGGTGAGCTTCCAGCAGCGCGGTCAGCGGCTCGTAGGCGGTTTGGGTGGCGTGTTCGTTGACGAAGTCGAATTGGCCGACGGGCTGGTGGTTGTGGATGACCAGGGAAAGGTAAATCGGTGTGTGCATACGCTCCTCGCCCTCGCGGGGCACGTTAGGCGGACAGGCGAGCGCCATTGTAGCATAGATCCGCGCGGATGGGGGCGGGGGATGCGGGCGGCAAACGCAAGCACGCCGCCCGCTTGGGGACATTTACGGTGTTGAGGTTGGCTCTGGGGGCGCGCTTTCAGATGGTGTTGGTGATGTT
>CAZZNC010000251.1:0-4788 GCA_964655405.1 uncultured Anaerolineaceae bacterium
CAACACGCTGCCAGTCGTAGGCACCGGAGCAAGCCCGCAACCTACCCCACAGCTCCAACCGATTGGGGTTCGCGGGAAGGTGATGGGCAATTTGCGCATCCGCGAACAGCCGACCACACGCTCGAAACAAATTGGGCTGATGCCCTGGGGCACGGTGGTTGACCTGCTGGGCAAGAACAGCAGCGGCACATGGTATCTGGTCAAATACGGGGACATCGTGGGTTGGTCGTATGCGCCCTGGTTCCGCATTGTGGAAGGAGCGGGCGATCAACTGCCCTATGCGGACGGCACACAACCGACCCATCCACCTTCACCGCCCACCGCAGGCGTGATCGCGCAGGCTTACGGCAATATGCGTATTCGCAGCGGCCCGGGTTTCCAATACCCCAAAATCGGCAAGGCCATTTGGGGGTCGCGGGTGCAAGTGTTGGCACGCAGCAACAACAGGCTGTGGTACAAGATCAAGCATGGAGACGTAATCGGCTGGTCGTATGCAGCTTGGTATCGCGTGGTGCAAGGCGACCCCAACGACATCCCCTTCAGCAATCAGTAGCCGCGCTGTTCTTTTCGGCTGAGACCGTACACGGGCGGGGAGCATAGCTTCTCGCTCGTGTTGCGTCAGCGGGGCTTGAGCGCGTGCGCAGTGTAGGACACCGGCACGTCTTGCACCCAAACGTCCACATAGCCACTTTGCGCGAAAAGTTGCTGCATCTCAGCGCCGGTTGGCAAAATGTCGTGGGTCACCGGTGCCCCGATGCGTTGATGTACGGCGTTGACATCCTCGCGCGAAAGGTGATGAAGGATCAACAAACGCCCGCCAGGTCGCAAAACACGCCACACCTCCCGCAGCGCACGCGGCTTGTCTTGGAAGTGTGGAAAGCTGTTGTGGCACACGACCAGATCGAAGCCATCACGAGCGTTGCCCGTCGGAAAAGGCAAATCCTGCGCGTCAGCTTGTGCCAAGCGCGCGGCAGCGGTGCGCTCAACGGCACACAACAACATCGCGTGTGCCAAGTCCAGCGCAACCAGACGCGCATGGGGAGCAAAGCAACGCAAATGCGGGAGACACGCGCCCGTCCCCGTGCCCAGCTCCAAAACGAGGCGTGCTGTATGCAAAGTGTCGGCAAAGGGGGTCAGCAAGCGTTGCAAGCGCCCGTCGAGATCGGGCGGGGCGTGCTCGTCCCAAGTAGCGGCGTGCGCCTCGAAGTGCGCGCGAATGGGATCGGTGGTCATTGATGCTCCGTTCCGTGAGTAACAGGCCAGGTACGCGCGTGATTGTACTGCGTAGCGCGGGCTTGGAAGGGGTCATTCGGCACGTCCGTCGTTGAGGGACGGCCTAAAGTCGTGCGCTGACCGGAGCGGGTACGTCTGCGCGCCCTGACTGGCGTATAATCTGAGCAGCACATAGCGCAAAAGGACAAAACGCCCGATGACGCTCACTATAGACAAGGCCGAGGCCCTACTCCGTCAGCACAGCTACAAAATCACGCCCCAGCGCACGCTGCTTTTGCAGGTCATGGCCGGTCAGTCGGCCTATCTGGACGCCGGAGAAATTTTCGAATTAGCCCACCTGCAAGACGCCAGCGTCAGCTTGGCAACGGTTTACCGCACACTGAACCTTTTTGCGGAACTGGGCATCGTGGATCATCGCTACGTCAGTCCGGAACACCGCCGTGAGGTGTTTCGCCTTTCCGCCGGACCGGAGCAACATTACTTGACATGCGTGCGGTGCGGAAAGCGCGTGCTCATCCACACCGACTTGCTCAACCGCATGGCACACGAACTCGTCCAGCGTAAAGCCGTTATGGTGACGGGAGCGTGCGCGTGCTTCACGGGGTATTGTGCTGAGTGCACCGAAGCGCTGCGCCGCGAAGGCAAGCTCTGAGCGATCACGAACCGTGATGCGTCTCAAATTTGCCGAGGTTGTGCAGCGCCACCGAAACCTGTTCCCCCAGCGCGTTTAGTACGTTGAGATAACGTTGGCCGTAGCGTGTCAACGGACGGGTGCTGTCCGCGTAAAGCAGCCCCAACGCCTGTTCTTTGTAGTGCAAAGGCACCACGATGATCGTGCGCAACTCCAAATCCATGATGCTCTCTCGCGTCGAAAATTCCGCGTCGTTTTGCGCGTCCACCAACACCAACGGCTGCCGTTTGCGCAAGGATTCTTCAACGGTGCTACAGGAAATGACACACTCGTCCGGCGAAAGATAGCGCCCCCGGGACGTGCGCCCCATCTTGAAACGTGGCGCGCCGTTAGCATCCGACAGCAGCAAAAAAGCGCGCTCAGCTTCTGCAAAGGAAAGCAGGCTTTCCAACACCAGCGTAAAGAGCGCGTGCGGGTCGTGCCGACTGTGAAGCGCTTTGGTCACTTCCAACAGCAATTGCAGCGCGCGCAATTCGTAAATTTCGCCCATCTCTTCGGTGCGTTCCAGATGCTCGCGCACGTCTTCCAACACGCGATCCACGTCTTGGAGGTGTTCTTCTTGAGTGTTCTTGTCCATCGCCATCGCTTTATGTCCTCACTTTGAAGCGGGTTACTACGGTTCTCGCTGCGCAAGCACTGTGAGCGCTTGCATTCCCACCGCCATCGAAACAACCGGCGGCCAAAACGCACCGAAGGCGGTCAAAAGGCCGAAAAGCCAGTCGCTGGGCCGTGTGCCTTCTGTGTGATAACCCACCCAGCCAAGCGCCAGGAAGATGCCCGCCAGAAGCACCCACCCCACCATCTGCGGACGGCGCGGCGGAGTGAGCGTGACCAGATAGGTGTGTTCCGCGCGCAGCAGCGGGGTCAGCGCCAGCACCAAGAGCCAAAACGCCGCCAGTCCCAGCGCAATGCTCAGCCCTTCGCCCGTCAGCGCACCCTGGCGTATCCCTGCGCCCAACGCCACGACCAGCACGCCGCCCACTGCCCACCATTCGATCTCGCCCAGCAACCAATCGGCACGTTGGCGTGGCGCACGCGGAGAAGCCCCCCATGCAACCAACCACAACGCCCATGCCGCAATCCCCAACGCCAGCACCGCAGTCAGGGCGTTTGTATGCGGCAGCGGATCGTAGGAGACATGGGGCAACCAGCGCACCCACACACCCCACGCCAGCCCGCCGACCGCCGCAATCAATGCAGCGCCCCACCGCACACGTTGCCCGCCCAGCAAGATGCGCAGCGCCGCCAGCGCGCCCAAAAAAGCAAGCGGTTGCACGGCCAACGGACGCACGATCAAGCTCACCGGCAAATCGCGCGTGGTGATGTGGCTGATCAATGTGCCGTTGAGCAAACCGTACAAGCCAGCCAGCAGCAGCAAACTCAACGGCTCGTTGGCACGGAAGCGCACCAGCAAATCGAGCGTCAGCGCGGCCAACGCCAGATAGAGCACGGCCCAGCCCAGCCATTGCCCCGCGCTGAAGTGCAAGGGCCGCTGCCAAACAATCCACTCTGAGAAAACCAGCAGCACCGCAGCAAAAACAACGCGCACGCGCCACACGCTCCAACGTTCCGAAGTTCCTATCGGCATCGTTTGCTCCCGCTTTTTATCGTCGGCTCGATCACAAACTTAGCATAAAGCCCCCACTTTGAAAATCCCGTCACGCCGCGTAAAATGTGCCCCACCCCATCACGCATAACCGGAGGAAACAACACGCGGTGAGCACACAATCTCCCTGGCACATTCGCCCGATGACCGAAGCCGACATCTCCCGCCTGGCAGAAATTCGTCCCAGCTTCACCAGCCCGACGGTGCTGGTCGTGGAACGAACCGGTGCAGGCATCACAAGCGGCTGGCGCTTGGTCGAGCACCCATTGCCACAACCTTTCGACAAGGGCACAACCTACGACTTCACCCCGGGCGAGCAAGCAAACGTTCACCGGCGGCTGTTGCGCGGCGACGGATTGCATTTGGTGGTGGAATGGGACGCGCGCTTGGTCGGGATGTTGGACGCCACACCGCAAGAGTGGAGCGGTGTGGTGTGGGTGTGGAACTTGATGTTGGATCAAGATGTGCGCCGTCAGGGCATCGGACGGGCGTTATTCCGACAAGCCGAAACCTGGGGACGTCGGTTGGGCTATCGCGCGCTGATGTTCGAAACGCAAACCAACAACGTGCCCGCCTGCAAATTTTACGCTGCGATGGGCTGCACGTTAGAAGGCATCCGCACGATGTACTATCAAAACGACGACATCGCCCGCAACGAAGTAGCCATCTTCTGGGCCTATGCGCTCATCAAGGAAAACGCCGAGCCGTAAGGTTTCAGGCAACACGCATCACGGCGCGGGTGCACCCGTGATGCTACGCGGCACGTCCAGGGCCGCCCGCGCGCACAGTCCCGCCCCTCCCGCCGCCAACCAACGCTCCAAGGTGGGGCTTTCCTGCGCACCGTCCACCACGTCCCGCCACAAACCGGTGAACCACTCGTAGTAATTTTGCGTTTCCTGCGGCCATTGCGTCATAGGCTGTTGGAGCACACCCGGGCCGCCGTTATAGCACGCAGCCGCGCGTCCCACGTCCCAACCGGCGAATTGGGACAGGCATTCGTAGTAAATGCGCAGCCCCAGCGCCACATTGGTATCGGGATTGAGCATGTTGTCGCCGTTGTCGAAATGGTACGGCATCACCTGCATCAAGCCCACCGCGCCCGCGCCGGAAAGAATTTCCGCGCTGCCGCACGATTCGATCTGCATCAAGATCGCGATCACGTTGGGGTTGATGTGGTAGGCTTGTGCCCAGCGCAAAATATCCGCACGCCAGCGCAACACCTCAGGCGTGTAAAACGACGCTAGGGGCGCGTTGGGAT
>CAZZNC010000252.1:0-4744 GCA_964655405.1 uncultured Anaerolineaceae bacterium
ACCGGATCCTTTGGTCCGCGCGGCAAGCGCATCGCACACTTGGGCGCGGGCTTCGGGCGCATGACCAACGAGCTGGACGGCTACGAACAGGTGATCGTGCTGGACTATTCGCGCACCATGCTGCAAGAAGCGCAGCAACTGCTGGGGCGCGACGAGCGGTTGATCTACGTGGCGGCGGACATTTACCACTTGCCACTGATGCCGGGATGCTGTGACGCGGCGCTGATGGAGCGCGTGATCCATCATCTGGCCGACGCGCCCGCCGCGCTGCGCCAAATCCGCAGCATCTTGGTGCCGGACGCGCCTTTCGTCTTGGAATACGCCAGCAAACGCAATCTCAAGGCGATCTTGCGCTGGCTGTTGCGGCGGCAAAGCTGGAACCCGTTCGATCTGGAACCGGTGGAGTTCGTGGAGCTGAACATTGATTTTCACCCGCGCTACATGGCCGAGCGCCTGGCCGAAGCGGGCTTCCGCACCGAGCGACGCTTGGCGCTTTCGTACTTCCGCGTGGGCGCGCTCAAGCGGCTGTTGCCGACGGGGCTGCTGGTGGCGATGGACGCCTTGTTGCAGCCGACCGGACAGATCGCACCGTTTTCGCCCAGCGTCTTCACGCTCAACCGCGCGGTGGGGCAAGAGCCACCCGCCACGCTGGACGGGCCACTCTTCAAGTGCGTGGAATGTGGCAGCGCCTTGGAGCGTGAAGGTGAGCGCATGGTCTGCCCGCAAGGGTGCGGCGCCTGGGCCATCCACGACGGCATTTACGACTTCAAGGAAAATGTGCTGGCCTAGTGTGCGCCAATGACAATTTGGCTTTGTTTTCCGCCAAAAGTTCGCCAGCAACGGCGCTTTGGTGGTATGATTGAGCGTGGCCTATCGGGATATGCAGCAGGAGAAAAACAACGGCATGGCTACCAACGCAAGCACCTGGTTTTACCGCGAACCGGAACACAACGCCTATTTGATCGAGGAGCGCGTCAACCATACCTTTTGGGCCAATCGCATCTACGCGCTGTACCTGGATTGCACCAGCGCCGAAGCGCCCTTCCGCATGGAAGGCGTCTGGCATAACCAACCCGTCAGCATCGAGTGGGTACCCAACCAATATTTCACGCTGCAAACCCACCCCGGGGAGCTGGCCGATATGCTGACCGTGGGCATCAAAGAGGTGTTGGGCTTCAAACCGGCTATTTCCTACCTTGACCCGTCCGGTCAGTTGGCGGTGGAATGGCTGGCGGAAAACGCCGCCGAACGTATGAAGGAAATCGAAGCCAAATACCGCCAAATATCGTACTTCAAATAGCTCTGCGCCTTTCAGCGGGGAGACACACACGCAAACATGAGTACACCTGTGCCCAAGCTGGCTTATGACCTGGACCGCGACGTGCAAACACTGGCGGCGATGGCCTCCAACTTGACGCCCTACATGTATGAGGATGTCGTTTTTGGGCATCTTTCCGGCGATCTGCCGCGCCTGACGTTGGGAGGGCTGCTGCTGCGGCTCTATCGGCTGACCCGCCTGGAACCCTATTTGGACGACGAGCAGCGCACCCAAGTTCGTGACGCCCAAATCAATTTTGAGGCGGAGCGGGCACGTTGGGCCGTGCATTACGAGCAGAAATTGCAACGCGAATTGGACGGGCGGCTCAACGCGCTGGAGCAGTTCTTGACCGACTGCCACACCGAAACACCGTGCGCGCCGGAATACCCCGTGTGCGCAGAAAAACGCACCATGATCGCCCATTTGCGCGACGAGGCCACCGAACATGACGTGCTGGCAGAAGAGATCGCCGCGCGCGTCGGCCAGCTCGACACGGCTTTGCAGCATGTGACGCAGTCCGGCCCGTTCGTTTACACGGATGAGCGTCTGGCCCAAGTCTATCCCCAGGCGCGTTTTTGGTGGCTCTATCGCCACGTGCCGGAAAACCGCACGTAAGCCAACGACAAGGGCGTCCTGTCGGCGCAAAAGGGACGCCTTTCCCCCGTATATTCACCCAAGCCCATGAGGAGCTAAATCTATGATCCCCGGTACATTGATCGATCTTGTCCCCTTTGAGGACGTTTACGCCACGTATTTGCAAGAATGGATGAACACTCAAGCCTGGCTGCGCGCGCGCGTATGGGAACGCTACGGGCCGCATGTCGAACACCAGGCCGAAAAATTCATTGAAGAAATGGAAAAGAAGGACAACGCCAAAATGGTCGGCCTCCAAACCAAAAACGGCGACCCTATCGGCGCGGTCATCTGGGAACACCAATGGACACGGATGCGCAAGATCAATTTGTGGTTCTTCGCCGGCGATCCACGTTATGAGGGCACGGACGAGCTGCTCGACGGGCTGCTGATGGCCGTGCATTACAACTTCACCACGCGCAATCTGCACAGGCTGCACACACTCGCGCTGGCCTTTGACGAGGCCAAGATCGACCATTTGCAGCGCGCGGGCTTTTCCCACGAAGGCACGTTGCGCCAACATATCCGCTGGGCGGGCGACTATGTGGATTTGCTGGTCTTTGGACTGCTGGAAACCGAATGGCCTGGCTATGAGGAAAAGGTGCAGGCGTTGGACTTGCAAGCCAGCGGACTTCCGCCCAAGCCCGCACCGAAAAAACCCGAGCAGCCCGCAGACAAAGACAAGCAGACCAAAGACTAGCCGCGTTTCCCGTGCAAAGTGCACAAAGACGCTTTCGGCACGGGCAAACGTGGGGGTATAATCGCGCCTCATGAGGCAACCCGAGGTGCGATACAACCAAGAAGGAGTGAGGCAGTGACCACGATAAACGTTCGGCAAGCCCCAGAATTCATTGATTCCCAAGTGCGGATCAAAGGCTGGGTGGAAAAAATTCGCGATCAGAAGAGTATGCAATTTGTCATTCTGCGCGATGCCACCGGCAAAATCCAATTGGCGCACTACAAAAAGGGCAATCCAGAATTGGCCGAAGTCATTTCATCCCTGACCGCCGAGTCGGTGATCGAAGTGACGGGAAAAGTGGTCGCTAATCCGAATGTCAAACTGGGCGGGCTGGAAGTGGCGCTCGAAACGCTGACCGTGCTCAGCAAGGCCGCGCCTATGTTGCCCATCGAAGAAAAATCGGCGCCGGACGTGCGCTTGGACTGGCGCTATATTGACTTGCGCCGCCCGCGTAACCGGCTGATCTTCGAAGTGCAAACGCTGGCCGAATACGCCATGCGTGAGTTCTGGATGGAACAGGGCTTCATCGAAATTCACTCGCCCAAGCTCATGGGCGCGCCGAGCGAGTCCGGCGCGGAGCTTTTCGAGCTGCAATACTTCGGCGGCCAAGCCTACTTGGCCCAGTCGCCGCAGTTTTACAAGCAGATGGCAATGGCCGCCGGTTTCGACCGCGTTTTCGAAATCGGGCCGGTCTTCCGCGCTGACCCGTCCTTCACGTCGCGCCATGCCACCGAATTCACCAGCATTGACGTTGAAATGTCGTGGATCGAAAGCCATGAAGACGTGATGGCGCTGGAAGAAGCCTGGTTGCAACACGTGTTGAAGCGGGTCAAAGAACGCTACGGCGAGCGCATAGCCGAAACACTCGGCGTGGAAATTGTCGTGCCGGAGCTGCCCTTCCCGCGCGTGCCGATGGCCCAGGCGCATGAGATCGTCGCGGCCAGCGGCTACCAGTTGCCGGAAGAAGGCAAAGGGGACTTGGACCCCGAAGGCGAGCGCATCGTGGCGCGCTATGTGCAAGAGAAATACGGACACGAGTTCGTTTTCGTCACAGACTACCCCATTTCGGTGCGCCCGTTCTACCACATGCGCTACGCCGACCGACCGGAGATCACCAAGAGCTTCGATCTGCTGTGGAAAGGCTTGGAGATCACCACCGGCGCGCAGCGTGAACACCGCTACGATGTGCTGAGTGACCAGGCGCGCGAGGCCGGATTGAGCCTCAAGCTGCTGGATTTCTATTTGGACTTTTTCAAGTACGGCTGCCCGCCGCACGGCGGTTTTGGCTTCGGGCTGGCACGGATGTTGATGTCCATGTTGGGGCTGAAGAATGTGCGTGAGGCCACGCTTCTCTTCCGAGGGCCGAACCGTCTCGAACCGTAACCGGCGGAGAGTACACCGCACCCAAGCAGAAAGGTCGAGCCAATGCTCGAAGGATTGTTGGTAGATTTAGTGCCGTTCGACAAACGTTTCCGCGAACGCGATGCGGCATGGCGAAACAGCGAAACCTCGTTTTGGAGCAGCATGGGAGAATGGTACATTACCACCAAAGCGGAGATCGAACGCCGTCATCAGCGACAGCGAGAAGCTCCGCATTTTGCACAGGGCGTGAACTTCGGCGTCCAGACTAAAGACGGCCAGCCTATTGGCTCGTTTGGCATCAACTGGATGTTGCCGCACAATCGCCTGGCGATGTTGGGCGCGTCCATCGGTGAGCCGCAGTATTGGGGCGGTGGATACGGCACGGACGCGTTGCTGCTGCTTCTCGACTACGCTTTCGACTGGCTGGACATACGCAAAGTGTGGCTGAGCACCATGAACCTCAATGCGCGCGTGTTGCGCCAGATGGAAAAAGTCGGCTTCAAGTTGGAAGCGAGCTATCGAGAAGGCGTCTTTGCGCGCGGAGAGTGGTACGACGAGGTGGTCTACGGGTTGCTGCGTGAAGAGTGGCCCGGGCGCGAGGCAATGATCGCCAAGCTGGGCTTGCGCGCCAAGCCACCCCAAAAATAAGCCGACGATTGCGGCGAAACGTTCACCAGCAGGCGTGCTTTGAC
>CAZZNC010000253.1:0-4736 GCA_964655405.1 uncultured Anaerolineaceae bacterium
TATCCAACACCACCCAGTCGTATTGGTCGGCCACATCGCGCAGCGCATGGCGCAAACGCACCGCGAAACCGTGATCTTCCGCCAAACGCGCATTGACCCCGTCCAGGGCAGGGGAGCCGGGGAGCACGTGCAAATCCTCGTCCCACGTGGAAGGCACAATCAGCCGTTGCAACACTGCGCCCGCTCGTGCCGGGCGAGAAACCAACACTTCGCCCAGGCTTTCGGCGCGTTCCCATTCGCGCCGACCGGTGGTGAGCAGTGTGGCGTGCGCCTGCGAGTCCGTATCAATCAACAGCACACGGTGAGGCAAATGGTTGTGACGCAACAAGAGCACGAGGCCATGAGCCAAGCTCACCGCCGTTGTCGTTTTGCCTACGCCGCCCTTGTTGTTGGTTAGACAAATGCTGTGCATTCACTCGCTCCTGCCCATGCCGAACGGCTTTGTAATAGTTTTTGACATGCTTTTTCCAAAGTAATGTCGTTGCACCGCAATAGCGAAAAGTGATGAAGCGATCTGCTCATTCGGCGCTCTCATCCAGCCCCGCGAGATACCATGCCGCCGCCAGTTCCAACAGCTCTTGCACGTAAAGCGTGCGGCGCATCCGCAGGCTGAAACGCAAGGACATTTCCACCAAGGCATCCCACACCGGCCCGTCCACGTAAAGCGTGGTACGCTGCGTTTCTCCGGCGTGCAGCTCCAAATCGCGCAGCGGCGTATGCACGGGGCGGTCTACCAATTCGCGCAGCCCCAGCACCCCCGTCAACGACAACGCGCCAGCCGGCAACTTCAGCTCGTCGCCCAGCAGCCCATAAAGATCGACGATCAACTGCGCGGCGGCCTCGTTGTAAAGATCGGAGGCGCTCACCAGATGCCCCGCACGTTGGGAGTGTGCTTTTGCCAACGCCTTGATGCGGTCATGGATGCGGCGGGCATAGTAGCCGGTGGTAGGCACGCGATGTTTGGGCGGACGCCCCGGCTTTTCGGCTACGGGGGGTTTTCGCGCCTTGACCGTTTCGACCAACCGCCGGAAGCTCCCATCCTGTTCTGTCAATCCAACACTCCACTTTCTGCTGTTGCCCGTTGTCATTCGATCTCGTCGTGCAAGCGTGCCGCGTCCAGCGCCGAAGCCGTGACCCGTTCCAGGCCAAATTCCACCGCGTACCACAGCGCCGCACCCGCCAATTTGACCGTCTTACGCGGGTAGCCCCGCGAAATCTCGTAAAGCAAGGCCAGCGCGTCCGGCTCGAAAAGCGCTGTTTTGCATCCGGCCCGCTGCAAGCGAAAGCTGACCAGCTCCGACGTTTCTACCGGTGTAAACGGCTCCAACGTGGAGCGCGCCGCCACGCGGTCGTTGAGGTCGGGGGCGTTGCGCAACGAAATTCGCAACCCCTCTTTGCCGATCAACACCACTTGGATCGGCACGACGCCGCCCGCGTTGAAGTTGAAAAGCTCGCGGATCACGTCCAGTTGCCGCCGCACCAACACCTGCGCTTCGTCGATCATCACGATACAGTTGCGCCCAGAGGCGAACACATCCAGCACCATCGTGCGCAAATCTTCCATCAGCCCATCGGTGGTACGCTTGGAGGTCTTGCCGCCCAGTTCTTGGATGATGCGCCGTTGCAACGCGCGCGTGCTGGGGTGAGGGGGATCGGGAATATAGGCCACAACCGAAGGTTCGCGCACATCCCCCGCCGTGTAAGAATTGTACAGATAGCGGGCGAGCATGGTTTTGCCCGTGCCATAATCCCCGATGATCACGCTCAAGCCCTGGCGCTGGTCAATGGCAAAAGTGGTCTTCGCCAACGCGCGCGCCGTCACGCCCGCCACGTACATATAATCGGGGTTGGGCGAAAGCGAAAACGGAAAGGTGTACATGCCGAAAAGGCGCTGCAAATCGCTCAGGCGGCGTTGCGTCACCGTTGGATCGGGTTGATAGGACGGGCTGGGAAACTTGGGCTTGAGGTTCTCGCTCGGCATCAGATACTCTCCTGGCTGCCCACACTATAACACATCTCTCCCAGGGACAGAAAATTGTTCCGTCTCGCGTGCTGCGCGAACTTGCTTGACGCCCTATCCACTGGATGCTACTATGGCACCATAACAGACGGCACAGACGTTCGCATTACCTAGCACCGTATGACCCCGACTAGAGAAGGGTAGGGGGCTGTGGACGAAAAACAATCCACCCCAACCATTGTCAGCCCAGAGCGCACCGAACAGCTCGCCGCGAAGTATCGCACGCCGCGCAACGCCATCATCCGACCGGAGATCGTCATGGGCGTACCGCGCTATTTTTTGGAGCGCTGGGTCCCCGTGCTCGGGCCGTCGCAGGCTACGCTGGTCAATACACTACGCCAATTGGCCTATCGCAAGCCCCAAGAACCCGTCACCATCAGCGGAGAACTTTTGGCGGAAGAAGCCACCATGTCTCGACGCCACCTGTACAAATGCTTGCAAAGCCCCTGGTTCAACGTCTTCGTGCAGGTGCACTCTGGCGCCAAAATCAAAAAAGAGGGCCGCACCACCCGCCACCCCAACCAATACACTGTGCGCCCCGCCGACCCACTGACCCCCGCCGACGCTGAAAATTTGCTCACCCGCCTGCCGCAGTTTTCCGACGATCCTATAGAAGCAATGAACATGGCGTTAGACTTGCCCGCCCGCCAACTGTGGGCAAGTTCTCCACGCACGCCCACGCCCACTCGCTTTGCCCATCCCCAACCGATCTTCGCGGTGGGTGTGGTGCGGCGCGCCTTCCCAAACTGGCGCGCGTCCGACGAGTACGAAGAACGACTCTTCGACGTGCTGGCTGGCGCGCTGCACAGGCACTTGACGCTGGTCAGCGAAGAAGGGCGCATCAGCAAAGTGATCGTGCCGCAATATTTCCGCCGCCAATGGTGGCCGCTGCTAGGACACGATCTCGCTTGGATTTACCTGTGGCTGCGCAGCCACACTTACGACAACCCGACCACCGGCGTCATGCGCTATCGTTGCTGGGTGCCTTCGCTCAATACGCTGCTGGAAGTCATAGGCCGCCCGCGCGAATGGTGGCGGCGCAACGTAGACCACGCCCGCCATCAAGGGGAAGGATGGCTGCTTTCTGAGTTCTTCCGACAGATCGGCACGCAAAAGGGCCGCGACCCCGCATACCCGCAGCGAGTCGCCCGCCATCTGACGGTACAGCTCGAAATTCCCGTTGCGCCCATGCACCGCACGGCCTATAGTCAGTTGCTGCTTTTCTGGCCGGAGCGGGACGAAGAAGAACAGCAAGACCAGCCCCCCAAAACCCTCGCTCCGCCCAGCACTGCCGCAACCGCTCCCACCCCCGAACCGGCTACGGTTGCCGCACAGCACCAGCCCGCACCTTCAGAGGTAGGGAGCAACGTTGGGAAAAGCGCATCCCTTGCCCCCAAACAGACCTCGACTGACAAAACTAACATACAACCCGCTTACGAAAATACAACGAGCCACATTCGTGCACAAAGCGAAGACAACCACCTACCACATTCGTACACAATTAACGGAGACGTTACAGCCACATCTGTACACAATGAACCCCCTATGTCCGGCACACCTGTGCACAAAGCTCTGCCACACTCGCGCACAGGATCTAAGATCTTAAAAAAAGCACTTCTAAAAGAAGCAAGCCACCTTTCAAGCAGCAGCCACTTGACCGACCCACCAACTGAGGGGCTAGCGGGACATCTTACGGAAAATGCTGCTGCTGCAAAAAATGAAATGGTATCTTTTCAAGAAGAAATTTTTTCCCAAGACGACGATAGGCCGCGCACGAAACCCCAAACGCTCAATTTGCAACAACGCATTTATGAAACCTTACGAAAGAACCCCGGCTTGCCTTTGTACAAAATTGCTCCGCTGCAAATGTGGCTGCAACAAGGCATTGACCCGCCAGTTGTTCCGGGGACGCCGGCTTGGAACTTGAGCATGTCCAACAAAATTTCGCTGCGCGACACGGTCGCTTGTATCCTGGTCGTTTATGCCGACCCGACGATCAAACGCAAACCCAACCATCTCAGTTGGCTTATGCGCAGCTTGTACTCGTCAGGCGAAATAAAATCCGGCGAAATAAAAATCGCGAAGAACTTCAACCGTTTCAGGAAATTGGCGGCGCTGCCGGTGGGGTTGTGGGCCAGCGAAGGAAAGCGCGAATGGCAAGCCCTGTGCCAATTTGTCCACAAAAGAATTCCCTGGGAAATGGACGACATTCTCCGCGCGGCCATCGAAGAAGAGTTCATCGAGCACCCCAATGCACGTTATGCGTCGGCGCCCGAAGTTTGGGAAGACCCCGCCAAACCGGACGATGGTTTGGACACGCGTCCGGGCGATAGCCGTTTCACCATCCGCAATGTGTGGCGTGTGGGCATGGGGCATCTCAAGATGCGCATCGGCGAAACGGCCTTTTTTGACTGGGTGGAGGATTGCGAGTTGGTCTCTTACCATGACGACGTGCTGACCGTGCGGGCACGCGACCAAGAGGCCCTCAACGTGTTGACGCGCCAGTTTCTAGACGCCATCGAAGACGTGGTTAGCGGGGCGGCGGCGTCCTACAAAATTCAGGTGCGTTTCATCGTGGGGCACGATATGGAAGACGAAGCCGCCGACCCCGACGACGGGCCAGGGCAGGGGGCTACCGGCGCTGCCGATGCCCTTAGCGTGGGTGATAGTAGCTAATCAGCGCGTCCGCAATCTGCGGCAAACACGGCGTGATGTC
>CAZZNC010000254.1:0-4732 GCA_964655405.1 uncultured Anaerolineaceae bacterium
TCAGCCGCTGCTGATAGCGCGGCTCTAGGTTGCGGAAGAAGGGCGGGAACGCGATGGCGAAGATCACCGCGCCGACCAGCAACAGCGCCAGCGTCACCCCGCCGAGCGCGAGCAGTGCTTTGAGCCAATTGGGTATTCCGCCGCGCCGCCGCACTTGCGGGCGCCGCCGACCGTGTTTTTTGCGCAAGGGCATATCCAACGACCCGGGCGGGCTGAGATAATGGTAGTCGTTGGGGACGTTCGAGGGCAGGTCGTTTTTCCCTGGATGATTGACCATGATAGTTTGTTGCTCCTTGCCCGCCGTGCGTGGCGCACAGGCAGGCGTGCTGGCGCTGCGTGGGCCAGCGTTTCCAACACGTATCCAAACCGCAGCTTTTGCGTGTGTTTCGTTCGATAGCGAGGGCGGCATTGGGGCGTTGCCGCAGCTTTTTTTGACCGCGTGGGCACTATAGCGCATTCACGTCCAAAACGCCACCGTCGCGCCATTCAAGTATCGCACAGTCGGGGCGAAAAAGCACCCGTGCAAAGCTACGTTTGCTCGTCGGTTGCGCGGCGCGCACGACGCCCACCGCTCACGACCACCCTACGGGTGACCGCTCGCGACGGGCTTGCGCGCGCCGCCCGCGCCGTCTTCTGACGCAGTGGGGCGGGCGGGTTGGAGCGTTAGAGTTCGCGGGTGTCCACGTAGATCGGGCGGTCTTGCCATTCGGGTTGCCAATCCGGCGTCAGGGCTTTGAAGACGACCCAATAGTCCATTTGCTTATAGGCTTCTGCAAAGAGGAAGTTGGGCACGCGATCCATGCGGTCTAGCAGCAGCGTGATTTTGCTTACGTCGTCGGTGACGGCCAGGTCGCGGATGGTATCGAAAACGGCCTTGAGCAGCTTGGGGTGGTGGTTGCCGACTTGGTCGAAGAGGCGCAAACTTTTTTGGCGTGTTTGGAGCAATTCTTCCTCGGTGGGGAAGGGCTTTTCGGCGGGCCATTGCTGGAAAACGTAACTTTGGTCGAAGACGCTGAAGGCGGCGAACTTGGAATCGCCCAAGTCCAGCGCCCAGCGTTGGAAGCCGAAATCGCGCACGCTCGTTGCCACGTCTGAAACGTACAGATCGCGCACGCTGTGTACCGCTTCGACCAAGTCGTGATCCTCGGCGGGGTCGGCGGTGTGGCGCGGCAGCCATTCGGGAAACTCGATCATGGGGAAGGGCTGGAAGCTGAGCAGGATCAACTGGCGCAGCCTTTCGTAGCCGAGCTTGCCGAACAGTTTGAGCGAAGCCACGTTGGAAACCACGATGTGCGCGTACAGGCCGTCCACGTCGCGCCCGCGCAAGTAGTCTTCTGAGGCGCGTACCAAAGCCGTGCCGATGCCGCGTCGTCGCACTTCGGGGTGGGTGCGCACGTCGAAGATGTAGCCGACCGAAACGGGAGCGTTGCCGACATGGGTGCGTTTGACGGCCAACGCGGCACAGCCGACCACGCGGCCCTTTTCCTCGGCCACCAGCATCTGGTGGTCGGCGAAAAGGGCGGCACGGTCAATGAAACGACGGCGGAAATGCACGAAAGGCTCGGGCAGCCCGCGCGGGCTGAGCCTTTCCAGGTGCATCAAGGCGGGATCGTCTTCCGGAAGGTAGTAACGAATCAACATGCCCATCTCTCAATCGGGGTGCTGTGCTGCACATGGTTTCATCTTAATACATTGTCAAGGTTTGGGGTAGCGATATATGCGATATTCTGACGCTTTCCCCATGATATTCACGCTGTTTTCACTGCACGGCAAGCCGAGTGGAGGTGTGGGCGAGGTATTTTCGGATAATTCGCAAAACCGCCAAGAACCTTTATAATAAGGGCGTGTTTGGAACACAAAGACGACTTGTTGTACCCTTGTGACAACAATGTCAGGGGCCGGGCGACGCTTGTCAGTTGACAAATCTCCCCGACCCTGCTTATAACAAAAGGCATCAGCAGATGACAATGGCGCAGTGACTGTTTTCCCCGGCCAGGGGAGGCGCGGTGGCCTCTGTATGGCAAAAGCCTCATACCGCGCGTTTTTCCCCCTGAAACGGTCAGGTGTCATCTCACCGAATTGGAGGTTCAGGCACAATGCCACCGGAAAAAAGCGGCTTTTACTACCCCAACAAATTCGCCCGCATCACGATTGAAGCGCTCGAAGAGGTAATGGGCAAAAATGGTCTGAACGCCATTTTGCACATGGCAGATTTGGCCGAATATATCAACAATTATCCTCCCGACAACTTGGAAAAAGAGTTCGACTTCGCCTATTTTACGGCGTTGTGTGTAGCGTTGGAAGAGATGTACGGGCCGCGTGGTGGTCGTGGCCTGGCCTTGCGCGCCGGACGCGCTACGTTTGCCGATGCACTGCGTGGTTTTGGGGCATTGGCGGGCGTGGGTGACTTGGCCTTCAAGGTGTTGCCGTTGGCTGCCAAGCTGAAGATCGGCTTGCCGGCGATGGCGAACATCTTCACGCAATTTTCCGACCAGATTTCCAACGTGAAGGAAGAGGAAGACAAGTTCATTTACACGTTGGAACGCTGCCCCATGTGTTGGAACCGCAAGGCCGACCGTCCCGTTTGCTATGTCGGCCAGGGGCTGTTGCAAGAAGGCTTGCGCTGGGTCTCTGGCGGGCACGAGTTCAAGGTGGATCTTGCCACTTGCATCGCCAAAGGGGACGATATGGGGCGCTATTACATCAACAAAGAGCCGATTGGCTAGGCATTATTTCGGCCAGAGGCGAATACGCGCACGTTTGCTGCTTGGTCGGTGCCGAGTGGTGAGGGATCGTGTTTCGCTTGGTGCCTGCACAAAAAAAACAGGTCAGGTGAGAAGCCTGACCTGTTTTTTTTGTGCAGAAAATGGGGCGCTTTATTCGACCACGCTCGTCGGCAGCGGCGCGCCTTGCCAAACGGGATCGCTGACGTTGGGGCCGATGGTGTTGACTGGCACCCAAAGTTTGTCGCACGACCAGACGATTTGGTAATAGGCACCGCTGGCGTCTTTGCCCAGCACCCAAGCGGTTTTGCCCGCGGGCATGGTCACGACCGGATCGATCTTTTGCCCGGGCGCAAAGTAGAGCGGTGTTTCGCGCACGAAGCGCCCGACGACCGCGTCCGGCGTCAGGGACATTAGCACGTCACAGCCGGGCGCCTGGCAACTGATGTCCCACGTGGGATTGCCGCTGTCCACGCCCCAAACGGTGGCGGTGGTGGTGTTTTGGGGCACGACGTAGGCAATTCCCCCGGGAAAGGACGTGTGGCGGATGTCGGTGCCAAAGGCGAAGTGGATCGATGTGGCAGTGGCATCATTGTCCGCACGGACGATGATCAATTCACCTGCCCAATAAGCTCCGGAGAAGACGGCTCCGTTGTTGTAGGCGGAGTCAAACATGGCGCTGTTGAGATTTCTGCATCCTGGCGAAAGCAGCGTGTCAGCACCATGAGCGACCGGTGTGGAAGTTCCGAAACTTCCTAGAGCAAGAACGCTTGCCAAAAGCACGATGGGAACTAAAACGAACATTTTACGCATGGCTAGTTTTCCTCCGTGGCTATCCATATATATACAGTTTACGATATTTCATACACTGTGCCATTAAAACGTCGTAAGCAACCCGTAAAAAATATGGGGCCAAGTGTAAACACCGGCCCCATTGGGCGTTCAAAAGGGATGGGGGCGCTTTATTCGACCACGCCCGTCGGCAGCGGCGCGCCCTGCCAAACGGGGTCACCCACGTTCGGGCCGATGGCGTCAACCGGCACCCAAAGTTTGTCGCACGCCCAAACGATCTGGTAGTAGTCGCCGCTGGTGTCTTTGCCCAGCACCCAAGCGGTCTTGCCTGCGGGCATGGTCACCGCCGGAGCGATCATCTGTTCGGGTGCGAAGTAGAGCGGCGTTGCGTGCACAAAGCGCCCGACGACCGCGTCCGGTGTCATCGGCATCAGCGTGTCACAGCCGACCGCCGGCCCACAACTGACTTCCCAAGTGGGAACGTCTTGCCAGGCCGCGTCCGTGTCCCAATTGATCAACGGACTGGCGTAATCTTGCGGCACGACATAAACCAGTGTGTTGGGATAGGGTGTGCTGGCTACAACCGCGTTGTTGAGGTAGAAGCGCACAAGAGTGGCGGTGATGGAATTGGAAGCGCGGATGACAATCCGCTCGTTGGCCCACAAATCCAAATTCATGAGCGTGCCGGTGATGTAGATGCCGTCATACGCGGGGTTGTTGAGTGCTTGGCAGGCCGGTGAGAGCTGCCCTGCTTGAGCGGTGTGCGCTGGGGGAAGTTGCGCACTCACCCCCAACACGCCGACGATGAGCAAAAATCCTGCAATGAAGCGATACATGAGCATCCTCCTTGGGGCAGACGTTTCTTTGGGGGGCGTCGTGAATGGCGTGGAAGGGCGTTAGGATGGAGGTGGGGCAAGAGACGGTGGATCTATTGTCATTTTCACTATAGCACTGAAAGCGCTGGAAGTATCAAAAAGCTATAGATTATGTGTAAAAAACTTGGTATCAGTGCATGACAAGGCCAAGCCCGCGCGGACTTGGCCTGTGGAGTTGCGGGAGCGTGTGCGGCTTATTCGACCACGCCCGTCGGTAGTGGTGCGCCCTGCCAAACCGGATCGTCGGTGTTCGGGCCGATGGCGTCAACCGGCACCCAAAGTTTGTTGCACGCCCAAACGATCTGGTAGTAGTCGCCGCTGGTGTCTTTGCCCAGCACCCAA